>CALBPF010000311.1 GCA_937899105.1 uncultured Flammeovirgaceae bacterium
GACGTAGACGACCTCGTAGGCAACACAGGAACTACCGGACGTAACGGAGACCAATCATTCATCATTATAAATCCGGAACCAACCCAACAGCCCACACTATTTAGCGCTGTTGCAGGAGCGGACAACTTTACATTAAATACTTCATGGACCGCCGGAGGGGGGGTACAGTTGGCTGATGGCTATCTTCTATATATTATCGGGCCAACGGGTACTTTCCCGTCCAACCCGGTAGACCTTATATCACAAGCAAATGACACTGATTTTAGCGATGACAGAGGAGTACTCAACACAGCGACTAATTCAGCGACTATTACGGGCTTAAGGTCAGGCACCCAATATAGTTTCAGGGTGTTTCCATACACCAATAGTGGAAACCAGATTGATTATAAAACAGATGCTACAGTTTTAACAGGGAACGGTACAACCAGTGTGGGACAAACATCTGTCGTGCTGTTTAATGGTGCTGCAGCTTCTATTTCCTCTCTCGTAAATACACAAGCGTCCAGTTCTTCTAATTTTTCCTTTGTAATCATCGAAGACGGCGCCAGCTCAGCTATTGATAATGCGGATACACGTATAAATCAAATAGTAATAGATGTAAGTACGGGTAACGATATTGATTGGACGGATGCTATTCAAGGTGTACAATTGAGTGATGGTACAAATGTGTTTAATACAGATGTTAATGGTGGAGACATAACAGTAACAGATGCTCAGATCACTTTTTCGAATTTACCTACCAGCTCAGGACAAATCGGTGAAAAACTCGACAACGCCACAAAAGTGTATTCACTTAACGTATGGCTGAGAAACCCTATTGCCGACGCCGCTCTTCAGAATACAATTGACGGACTGAACTTCTCATTTCAGATCAGCGACACGGGTGTAAGCTACGATGCAAATAGTAGTCGACTGACAGGTACACAAACTGTGGTATCAGGTTCCACCAACAATGTAGTCAGTGTTGTTGCCACCACCTTAAATTGGGAAGTTCAACCCCCTGCTACGGCTGGTGTTCTAGCGCCGTTCACATCCGCTCCGGTTGTTGAAGCCGTGGATGCTAATGGTAATAGAGATTTGAATTATACTGGCACTGTTTCAGCATTAACAAACGCAGGTGGACTACTTATGAATAATAGTCCTGCGGGTTTAGCTAGCCCGTTTTCAGCAGGAGTTTACACTTTTGATATAACCGCAACAGGGTTTAACTATGGAGACGCTGGCGATGGTACATTAACAATGACCTCTACGGGGCTGACCTCCTCGCCTGCCTCTAGCACAGTAACGGTAAGTTATTCAGATAACAGTACTATTACAGCTGGGGCATTAGTTGAGCCTTCCACTTTCTCATCTCTTAATACAAGCGCTCCAGTACAAGTTTTTGACTTTACTGTTAATGACGATGTAACAGGCGTTACGGTAGATGATAGAGTTCCTACCAGAATTCAGGACCTCGTAATCACAGCGGGAACTGGCAACGACGTCACGGACTGGTCTCAAGTAATTACCGTGGCTCAACTAAGAACAGATCTTGGCGCTTTTGGCATAATAACTGTCAACGGAACAGTAGGGACCAATACCATAACCTTTTCAAGCATACCTAATTTAAGCGTTCTGGATTTTGGTTTTGTAGGAGATAATGATGTTAGAACGTTTGAGTTGAGGATACAACTTTCAGCATCTATTTCTGCTGCCTTTGCTGATATTCTCGATAATCAAAACTTTGTTTTTGAAATCACTGATGCCAATATCACTACGGCTAGCGCCAGTAGTATACTGAATTCACCGGAAAGCGAAAATTCGGGAAGTAGCAATCTTGCTATTAATGTAATCGCTCAAGAGCTAGACTTTGTAGTTGAGCCGAGTAATACCTTTATCAATGAAATAATGGCTCCTACCGTTCAAATAGAAGCCAATGATCAATTCGGACTAAGAGATCTTGATTATGCTGGTAATGCGACAATAAGTTCAACGGGTAGTGAAATCCCACCTCTTACCGCCAGCTTAACAAGTGGTCTTGGTACGGTGAGTAATATTGTCCATGATGCAACAGGCACCGGATTAATTTTGACAGCTGCGGATGATCTGACGCTATTAACATCAGGCAACAGTACGACTTTTGACATCATTCCAGGAAACAATGAATCTGATATCATAGCCTCTTCGTTTTCCTACGAAGAAAACATCGACTATGCCATGTTTCAATCTGTAAGCACATCCAATACAGATCCAAAGGTATTTCAATTTGAGATCAGGGATGGTGCCAGCGGTGGCACACCTACCGATACAGATGTATTGCCGACTAACGTCATCGGGTTAAGTTTCAATGTCGCAAATGCCTCTCTCTTAAGAACCATTGGGCTCTTTGACAACGGAGATAACTTAATTGCCGAGGTGCCTGCTTCCAATCTTATCACCTTTGATCTTACATCGTCCCCTCTGGTGATCCCAGATGATGGAAGTTCTATATATCATTTAAGAGCTACATTCTCCAATGTTGTTACCGATAATGAGCAGTTCTCATTTACAGTGAATGTGGCAACTGCCAATAATCAAGGTTCTTCCTTTGAATCTACTGATGGAGCGCCTACGGCAGGTGTTGCCGCAATCAGCTCTGTTGCCGGTGACGATAACAGAATCGAGGTTAATGATGCGAAACTGGTGTTTGACCCTATTGGATCAGGGAGTTTGAATTCAAATTTTACAACCAGAATCACCGTGCGTGCATTAGATGATAACGATAATCTGGATTTAGACTTTAATGAGACGATAACCGTTTATTCAAACACAAGCGATGATGGTGCTCTGGCTACCATAAACAATCCTACAGGTGCTTTTGGGGATGAAAGTTCTGGCATTTATTTATTCCCAGTGAATTTTCAATTTACTGAAGCTAGCACGAATGTGATAATAACCTTGGGTACACCTACTTATGACGGCTCACCAGAGGCACCAGGAATGTCTGATCCTTTTCCTATTATTTCGTCACAAGAATCTTTCATTACTTATATATCGGATGGTAGTGATATTCCCTATATCAGTTTTCCACCCACAAGTGGAGTTGGCGGTCTAACTGATATCAATAGCTACACAATAGCAGAATTTCAACTGCATGATGGAAACCCGGCTAGGGACGGTGATTTAGACGGTAATGGAGGTGACTCGGACGGCGCTCCAACTGTTATAAATACCTTAACCATCAGTATTACGAACCATGAGAACCTTGATGAAGTTGGGATTTTCGATACGGGTGGAGTACAATATGGTGCAGATGTAACTGCTACTGCTTCCGTAACATTTACTTCTGTGAATTTCACTGCTCCTGACAACCTTACCAATAACTTCTTAATTAAAGCAAGTTTCAAGGATAATACAGTGGACATTACCGACAATGCACCCATTGATATAGTAATTACCGGGGTCACCATTAACAGTGGATCCGAATTTGAAGATAACATTGCCGGCGGAGAGCCTGACGGTCTTGGTACGTTTATCCCCGCTGAAACACCTGCTGGAAATAATAGAATAGAAGTAGTAGCGACGGAATTTGTATTTGTACAGCAACCGAGCAATATTGAAGGTATTGGAAATATTTCCGGTCCTCCAGCCTTAGAAGCACAGGATGCCGTGGGTAATATTGACTTAGACTATAACAGCAGCTACTCCGTATCTACACCTGAAGCCGGCTTGATAAATAACACTGGCAACTTTATAGCTGGATCACTAGTATTAACAAACCTGGAATACACATCTACGGGAGATGGTCAACTCACTATAGGCGACCCATCGGCAACTATACCTAGTGTCATGAGTATTGGGGTAGATGTAATCAATACTAATCCTGTCTTGCTAACAACAGCCAATGGAATAAGAAATAACTTCCCGGCTTTAAACGCAGGGTCAATTAACATTCCCATTTTTGGTTTCAGTCTGGAGGCGGAACAAAACACACCTGGACAACCCGTTTTCAACGAAGTAACCATAAGGTTTACTAACCCTGTACCTGCAATAGATATTAAAGATGTATTTACCAATTTCAGATTGTTTACATCCTTAGATGGTAGCCTAGACGCTAGTTTTAACAATACCACAGAGTTACAATTGGCTGTAGCCGGAGATAATTTCGTTACTTTTTCGGGATTAACAGAAGTCTTAGATGAAGATTTAGCCAATCAGTTCTATTACTTAGTGGTAGATGTTCAGTCAGGCGCCAATGACGAACTTCCGAGTATTCGTCCTTCTTTAATCTCAGCAGATATAGGAGTTACTTCAGGAAGTATAGCTCCAGTGAGCTTGCAAGGTTTAGATTACATTTTTGATGACACCAGAGCCCCACAAATTGTAAACCTCGTCCCATCAGATGATAATATCATTGTAAATATCAATACGCAGATATCTATTACTTTCGATGAGGCCGTTAGAAGCCTGGACAACCGAATAAGGCTCCTAAGTCAGGATGATGCAACTGTTAACATAGAGCTTATGTCTCCCGTAGTTTCTGCAGATAGCACGACATATACATTTACATCACCAATGGCCTTAAACACGGAGCAGAATTATTATATTAATATAGAACCAGGTAGTACCAGTACTGGTGAAGGTTTTGTAGATAGATCAGACAATGGATTCCCGGGAATTTCTAATACCACAACCTGGAATTTCCGAACAGCAGATTCAAATCCTCCTGTAATGTCTGCCATAACCTTAAGTGATATTCATGACATAGGTTTTAACTTCTCCTTGAGCCTTGACGAACCAGGCACTGTCTATTATGTGATTGTCGATCATACCGATCCATCATTTGATATTACCGATTTTGATTCTTTTTCAGATATTGTCGGAGCATCAGAACTAGCGCAGGGTTCATTTGATGTTATATTTCCTAACCAAGCGCACGTAACGCCGGTAACAGGCTTAAGTAATAATCAGGAATTTACAGTTTTCGCTATAGCTGAAGATGCCGGAGGTAATGAAATGACTATACCCGTGCAGTCTGCGCCTGACATTACAGACGGATTGTCTACAAATGGTGTGGTTGTTACTGGCCCTACGGTAAATATTTGTGTTGGTGAATCCCAGCCGCTTACCCAAAGTATCTTAATAAGAGAAGGTAATAATAATGATTTTCAAACTGTCAATGGCCCTACTGTTACCTACACCATTGGCACAAATTCAAGTGATTTTGTATTTGATACCAATGCCGTCCTGACCATATCTATTCCCGGTAGTTCAGACCTCAGCAATGTGTCCTATCAATACTTGAGCGCAAGCGCAATAAGAATAACTTACAATGTAAACGGCACCTCAGAACGTGACTTCATCAGAATAGACGGCGTTGAAATGATTGTCGCTAATGCAGGCGGGAATGGTACTTTAGAGCGTATAGGTGGTACCGCGGGTCATGATGGCAATTCGGAAACGGATGCACAGATACACGCTGCCATTGGCACTACTAACTCTTCTGTGATTGCCAATTTCACCTTTGACCCAGAAGAAATCTCCTTTAGCAACCAAGATACTCTTAACTACGATCTAATTGCTGATCCTACACTTATCCTTGGCACGAACGATTTTTCAGGTCCTGGAGTAATAGGTAATATCACGGATGGATATCAATTTGATCCTCAAGGTACGAATGTGGGATTTAACGAAATTACATTACTACATACGGACCAATTTGGTTGTACGGCCACATCCACAAGAACAGTTACTGTTTTTGACGGGAGTGACCCCATTCCTAGTTTGCTAGATAATTACTGCGAGAATGGAGGTGCGATTGCAATAGATGGTGCGGGAAGAACCGGTTTTACTCTTGAAGAACTAGATATTGATGTAGATGGCTTAGTGAATCCTGCGGATATCTCTAATCCCAACGTATTGGTACAAACCGGTGCAGATTGGGATTTTGATGTGGACTTAGCCGATAACACCTTAAATCCAGACAGTATTGTAGCTATCAGATTTACCGCAAAATACAGAAGTAATTTTAATGCGCAAGATTCACTTATTGTCCAGAAGTTGGTGTTTATTGGCGAGACTCCTGCTATTTCTCTTTCAATTCAAAACAATGGACCGGATCCAATGGATAATTCCAATTTTTGTGTCGATGGAGACGCCATTACATTAGCCGGTAGTCGTGATATTGATAGGTATCCGACGGGTATAAGTACTTTCTCAATTACAGGGGGTAATGTGGCCGGATTAAATGATAACGGAGACGGAACCGCGTTTCTAGATCCTGAAGATACCGGTGTGTCGCAAAATTTACGTGTTTTTTATGAATTTGAAGAAGGTTTAACAGGATGTGAAAATACCGTATTTCAGGATATTATAATCAACCCCAAACCAGAAGCTACATTCCGTAACCCGCCAGGATGTGTGGATATTCCATATAGATTTACTGGGGTTGGTACAATAGACAATAGCATAGTTACCGGAGCCCAAATAACAGAATTTGAATGGGATTTTGATGATATATTGAATCAAACCGGAGCTAATCCGAATAGAGAGACAATTGAAGATCCTGATCATATATTTATTGAAGCCGGGATTTACAATGTACAATTCAGCGTCACATCGGACGTAGGATGTCAATCGGAGGTTGCACTAGAGGCTGTAAACATCGGAAACAACCCAATTGTTGATTTTACATTCCAGGGCATTGGGCTGACAGAAGAAACTACATTTACTCCCCAAGTAACCAATATTGATTTAGCAACTGAATTGAAAGGATTAGTCTGGGAGTTTAACGGTTTTCCTGAAGACACCGTATTTTTTAATACAACACTTGAGACTTTCGGTTTTACATTTCCAACAACAGATAAGCAGTTTGTCAATCTACAGGGTATCAGTGATAAGAATTGTGTTGGAACCAAGCAAGACAGCTTATTTATAGTACCTATAGAGCCTATCACCACTACAGATACTTATCAAGCGGATTTTGAATTAGGTCAACAAAATTGGATAAGTTGGGGAACTAACACTTCTTGGTTAGTCAATGATTCAGGAGGATCGACGATTGTCGAAAGTGCTGATGTAGATCTAAATGGTAAAACAAACTTCTGGGTGACAGGTACCGGAGAATACAATCCCTCTGAGTTTTCATTTGTATATAGTCCAATATTTGACATCTCAGCACTTAATAAACCTCTTTTATCCCTGAATACATTTAGAGATATTATTAGCGAAGATGGGGCGATCATCGAATATTCGATGTCAGGTTTTGCAACTGATGGTTCTTCCAATTGGCAGCTACTAGGTGATCTTGACGAGTCAAATGGTATTGAAAATTGGTATAATCAACGTGATATATCAGAATTTTCAGGGTCTAACTTGAATGACAACCCCAGTGATATCGGTTGGACGCTTAGCGACTCATTATGGCGAGATTCCAAACAATCACTTACTGCAATTAAAGCGCAAGGAGATCGATTCCAACTACGAGTAGGATTTATTTCAAGCGAGTTCTCTGCCGCAGATGGATTTGCATTTGATAATGTATTTATTGGAGAGGCTACGCGTACGGTACTTATTGAAAACTTCAGGAATGCGTCTCAAGCCACTGACACAAAAAATAATGCAGATATATTATTTAGCACTTATATCAATGGAATAGATGAAGATACAGATGCCATAGTAATGAACTACCATACTGATTTCCCTGGAACAGATCCCGTTAATGATGCAAATCCGATAGATCCTAGCGCCCGGGCGCTTTTTTATGGATTTTCCTCATCTCCTTCTATCTCCATCGATGGAACAACCAGCCTAACGGGCCCTATAACTTCAGATTGGCTGACCGATCAAGTTGGATTCCGAGCGCTTGAGCTCTCATCTTTTGATATAGAAATAGATTTATCGGTTGATGCTGGTAACCTTATCGTTAGCCCGACAATTACACAACTGCTACCTGATGTAGGTAATGATTTGCTCTTGTACGCAGCAATACTTGAAAAGGACGTTATGGTGCAAGAGACCGTAGCTAGTGGTGAGACGGTTTTCTATTATGCTTTACAAAAAATGCTTCCGGATGCGGCGGGACTTGCGGTTTCAATAAATGACATTTCAAACCCGGTTGAATTCCAATTGAATCCAAATGGATCGATAGATACAGACGATATGGCCGTAGTTGTTTTTATTCAGGACGAGTTTACCAAAGAAATCTACCAAGCTGCGCTACGAACCGACGTACCGGTACCCGCCAATATTACGAGTGTTGAGGCAAGATTAACGGGAACAATTGGCCTATACCCTAACCCGGCCAGTCAAAAAGTTACTTTGAGGTTTAATAATCAGCTGAAGCCCGAAACACCGGTTACCATCTATGATCAGTTTGGTAAATTAGTGTTTGAACAATCTATCGAATTAGGCACGGATCAACTTGTAATAGACACACGTGATTTTGTTCCGGGGCTTTACCATGTTCAACTGCAGTTATCGGACGGTGAGGTATTACGAGAGCGTTTAATGATCATGCACTAGTTACTACAAAAGTCTTATAGACTTTTGTAGTCCGGGTTTGTGTTTACCTCTTAATAAATTTCTCCCTGCGGTTTTGAATTTCCAGAAAGTATTCGCCTGGCTTAAGGTTAATCAACAACACTTCCCTTCCTCTCCCCTGCTTGATCAGCTTACCCTGGAAATCGAGAACTTTAAATGCTGTACTGTCTGATAATGTAAGTTGTGAAGTAGCGATTACCGGCTTGAAAGTAATGAGTGTATCCACCTTGGTATAATAGAGGTCTAATGAATAGGCTTCAAAACCGTCATTTGAACTGTACCTAACCCGATACTTATTTTCACCTTTAACATGGTCAGCAGAGATGGCATAAAAGTTATCAGATAAATTCTGTTTGCCTTGCACACTACCTAACTTCTCCCATCCAGGCTTTGGGGTTTCTCGTTGTACCGTAAATACTCCTGGCTGTTTTTCGCCAAAAGTGGTCCAACGGACACTGTTATTGTCTACTTCAGCGCTTAAGAATTTAAAGTCAGCAACCGTTTTTAGTACATATTGGTTAATTATCGTTGGTCTGCAGCCCTCTCTATGTTCAATGCGGATAACGACCAGATCATTGATTGCCAGATAGGAAAGGTCTATTTTGAACGCCGATACCTTGGGATCTTCTAATACCAGACGGTCGTTTACAAATACTTTTTGCGTACAAAAACTCGAAGTTACCCGGTTAAAAGGGTTCTGGACGAAAACATCTTTACCCTGATATGCCCCTGAAAGTACCAGTTCACCAGCAAGTACCCTGGCAATACAAATGACGTGTAGTATAAAGAGTAAGGTTATCCTGCGCATAGACCCTGCTAAATAGGATAATATTTCATTGAGACACAAGTATGTAAGTAGTAAGTCCTTATCCTCTGGTCTTGGGTTTATTTAAATATTTTCCTCAGCTCAGTACTCTATACTCTTACTAACTATTCGAATCGTAAAGACTCAATGGGATCCAGTTTAGCCGCTTTGTTTGCCGGGAGGAAACCTGAAATTAACCCGACTACTATACAAACCGCAAGACCAATAAATACCCATACCCACGGAACTACAAAACCACTTATCTGGAGCGCTTTAGCCATTAAATTTCCTACACCAATCCCCAATATTACACCGGCTATTCCGCCCATCATGCAGACCACTATTGCCTCAATGATGAACTGTTCCCGGATGCGCTTAGGGGTAGCGCCCAGAGCTTTTCTCACCCCTACTTCGCGCGTTCGCTCGGTAACGGAAACCATCATAATATTCATTAAAGCTATAGAAGCGCCTAATAGTGTTACAAAGCCTATTCCAAAAGCCCCTGTTTGCATGTAGCCTGTAATTTCAGCTAATTGTTCTGCAAGCGACTCACTCTTTACAATTTCAAATGAATTCGGCTGACCTAATGGATCCTGACGAATCTTACGCATTATCCCCGTAGCCTCGCCCATGGCATACGCCATATCATCTACATTTTTAATACCTACCGTCATGGTATAACGAAGTATGCGGGACGAAGATAATCTGCTTGCATTGAGTACCGGAATGATCACTTGATTATCCGGTGAGTTACCGCCGGCCTCGCCACGTTCAACTAACTCGGCAATAACTTTATATTTTCCTCCTAAAATGGAAATCTCCGTATTTAATACTTCTTCATTCTTTTCATACAGAATATCTACCTCATCCTTACCTAAAATCACCACATTTGAACCATACTGGTTTTCTATGATGGAAAAATTCCTGCCCTTTTCTATATCCAAACCCTCTAGCGCTACATATTGCTCATTGCCCCCTATCACTCTTACATTCGGGTTTGTCTTTTCAGATCTCCTTTTTATCTCAGCCAACCCGGTGACATAAGTGGACAAACTTATTTCGGCAGGATAATTATAATTATCAATAAACCGAATAGCTTCTTTCAGTTTTAGCGGTGGTTGGGACTTTTCCGTAACTCCTTGCCTACGGCCGCCTCTTACCCTTTTAGAGTAAATATCAAAAGTATTCACCCCCAGATCGGAAAGGGAGTCAGTAACAGAATTCTGAATCCCGTCAATAGCCGTTAAGATGCCCACAAGCGAAGTTATGCCAATAGCTACTATCAACGCGGTCAAAACCGTTCGAAGCAGATTAGCGTTAATGGACCTTAGTCCTTCTTTTATATTTTCTACAAGATTCATCCTTGTTGCTATTTACCGTTGATAAAATATTCTTTTTTACGAAACTAAACTAAATATAAAATCCGTTGAACAAATTGTAAATAGTACGATTAGATGATAAACGATTTTATCGGTAATTTAAACTGCTGAACAATTCCACTATGCGATCAAGTCTGATTCTTATAGCTTTTCTTCTTTGTGGCGTTTCTTCCTTTGCAAGTTATTTGATGGTACCAATGGATGAACGCCAAACGAACCATCTTAAGGCTTACGGCATTGCCTATTGGGTGCTACAAAATGATATCGAAGTAGATTGGCTTTTGAACTACAGGGGTGGCAGCTTTCTATTTAAGTATTATCAAAAATTCGAAAATGAGTTGATCATTCGTGGGGTGAGTTACGAGGTGATATCTGACGCTCAGTCCAATACTATTATTGAGGCTATAGCCAGCCCAAACTCCAATGCCGATGTAATGCGCCTAGATAAATATCCGAAAATTGCCGTGTATTCACCTAAAAGCAAGCTGCCATGGGATGATGCCGTAACGCTGGTGTTGACTTACGCCGAAATACCCTATGAGGTGATTTTTGATGATGAAGTACTGAATTTGAGTTTGCCAAAGTACGATTGGTTACACCTTCACCACGAAGACTTTACTGGCCAATATGGTAAGTTTTACAGGAACTACAAAAATATGCCCTGGTACATTGAGCAACAGCGAGAGTTTGAGGAGTCAGCAAGAAAGCATGGCTTTAGTAAAGTATCGCACCTTAAATTAGCAGTCGTAAAAAAAATACGCGAGTATGTTTCCGGAGGAGGCTTCCTCTTCGGTATGTGTTCTGCCACAGATACATATGACATAGCGCTGGCAGGAGAAGGCATTGATATGATCGAACGTATGTTTGATGGAGATCCCGCTGATCCAAGAGCACAGGAAAAGCTAAAGTACGACGATACATTTGCCTTTGAGAACTTCAAAATCTCGAGAGACCCTTTTGAGTATGAATTCTCAAATATTGATAATAAGTACGCCGAGCGTGGGCTGAGAGAGGAAAATGACTTCTTCAATCTTTTTGAATTTTCAGCGAAGTGGGATCCCATTCCAACTATGTTGACCCAAAATCATACCAGAGTGATCAAAGGCTTCTATGGTCAAACTACTGGCTATAAAAAACGCCTAATAAAATCAGATGTGGTAATCATGGGTGAAACCAATTCTATCAAAGAGGTTAAATACTTGCATGGGATTCATGGAAAGGGATTTTGGACGTTTTATGGCGGCCATGATCCTGAGGACTATCAACACTTGGTAAATGAAGAGCCCACAGATTTAAACCTTCATCCTAACTCCCCTGGTTATAGGCTTATTCTTAACAACATACTGTTTCCAGCCGCCAAGAAAAAGAAACAGAAGACATGATTTAGTGCATTCTGTCAGCCCTTACCTCAAGAGTTTTAAGTATTTCCGCTTCTCCTTTTAAAATTTCCTTCCAGCGTATTGTAACGTAATTTTCAGGCATATATTCCTTGGCCAGTTGCAGGAAGTTTTTGTAGTGTCCCGCTTCTGATACCATTAACTCATAGTAAAACTTCTGAAGGCTTTTATCAGATATATTTTTCCAAAGCAGGCGAAAACGCTCGCAGCTTCTGGCTTCAATTAGTGCATTGATAAGTAATTTTTCCACAAGCTGCTCTTCCCGGTTACCACCTTTTTTTTCCAAAGACGATAGTTTGATTACGTACTCATCTTTGCGCGGCCTACCTAAACCATAACCACGTTTTTTTAGCTCATCCAAAACACGTTCAAAGTGACTCCACTCTTCTGCTACTACAGGAGTAAGCATATCTACTAACTCCTGCTTTTCCGGAAACTTGACAATGAGCGATATACAAGAGCTGGCCGCCTTTTGCTCACAATAGGCATGATCGACCAGGATGTCTTCAATCTTCTTTTCGGCTATGTTTACCCAACGCGGATCTGTGGGCAACTTAAGTCCTAATACATGTTTTTCCATATTAATCGTAAAATGACCAATCAAGACCAAAGTCTAAAATCGGGCTTTGCCCAGGATATCCGGGCACAAGGAAATAACCGGTTCCATTAATAAACTCATACAAGTTATTGAATTTAAAGAAGAACCTGCCACGCTTCATTTGAGCATTAAGAAAGACATCCACAATTGGATAGTCAGGAACTTCGAATTCATCCTGAACATAAAACTGCATAATAGCCGGATCATAGGCATTGGCAAAGTAAGCTGACTTCCAATGTATATCAAATCCTATTTGTATAGGTAAATTTCCTTTGAAAATGGCTTTACCAAAATAAATTTGGCCGTTGGCAAAAATGTCCGGAATACGAACAACATCAGACGACCCTCCTGAAATAGTGGTGTAGACAAGCTCGGTATTAAAATTCAAATACTTAAGAAATTGCACCGATAACTCCACTTCACCTGTTAAGACACTGATGTCTGAAGAAGCCTGAAGTGGTTGTAGTGATCTTGGTTCTGTAGAATCTACCTCTCGGAAATAGATATAATTGCTTAACAAAGTGTAAGAGGCTTTTGGTTTGATATTAAAAGGCCCACGTGTCAAATTCAAAGAACCTTTGACATGGGTGGTGAGAGGGTCGTCAAAATTGTTAACCCATAAATCATAACGCCCCCGGTAAGCCTGCTGTATGAAAGTGGGTTGAGAAAGTGCAGTATAGCCCTCTGCCTCTATCCAGCGGTTTCGCATTGTGCCCCCAAGCTTGAAATTACCATCAAGTAAGTATTCGCCATAGGCATTGATGTAACTCAAGGAATCGTTTCCAAATCTCAGGTTAACCCCAATGTAATTCTCTAACGGCGCCGTCTCGACGCCTACTGTATCGCCATCTAACCACCTGTAGTCATAATCTATATCCTTTAGTTTGTAATAAAAGTTGTAGAACGTTTTACCAAAATCACCTTTGACACCCGCCTCATGCTGACGATATACAATTTTAGACCTGTCTTTGATTGGAATAGTATCCAATTGAATTTCACCACCAAAAAAAAAGTCATTCCCTTCCACACTTAAAAAATCATTTTGTTGCTTAAATCGGTTGTACTCATGATAGACCTGCAGTCCTTCCTTAATCTTATACTGATGATAAAGTTGATAATTTGTTCTAAGTTCGATATTCTCGGCATCGTTGAGAGCTGGTTGTCGATTGTCATCAAAATAAGCTTCAATGTCGTTAATATCATCAACGTCTACACCGCCAATTTCGTCCACTGAGTGCCGTGTTCTTGAAAAGTTTCCGTAAAGTTGATAGCGTTGGTTCTTAGATCCATAGTTTCCACCAAACATATAATTTATACCCTGAACATTTCGATCACCACGACCTGTGCTGCCGATTTGTTTATCAATGAATAACCCACGATAGTCAAAAAAAATGTTAGACCTTTCATTAATATTTCTTGTGTAGGAAGCTGCGGTCAATGACCGACCCTCACCTCCCCAGATAATTTTAAATCTAGAGTATGGCGATCTGGTGTTGAAATACCTAACCTTTGAATTGTCATAGGCATAAGGGCGGTAAATACTGTAACCTGCGGAAGCTCCTACGATTTCATTCTTAACAGGATAAATCGAATACATTGCCGTACCGATATTGCCGAGGTCAACGTATCGATTCTCATATCTGGATACATACTGAAATTGCGTTTGATGCCAATCTAATATCGTGGTGTCAACTATTGAAGTAACCGGAATATTATATTTGATATTATTAAAAATAATGAACTCGGTAGTCGTTGGACCATAGGTTTGTTGGGTAGAATCATCAAGTATACTCGATCCTCTACGTTGCTTGGGAGCTTCTTGTCTGCCTACATCCGGTATTTGTGCCATACCTTTCAGGCCACAAAAAATTAAGGCCAGCAAAAAAAGTCTCTTGAAAAACACGAACAAAGCTACTGAAATGGGTCTAATTTGAATATTTAAGAATGGAATTTCGGACTAATGTATCAAAACGCTTGCCATCTTTAATAAAGTATGCTTCTATGGGAAGGTAAAAGAGGCTGGCTCCTTTAATCAAATCTTCAAATTCCGGTTTTATGAGCTTGACCATGTCTTTTTCAGTTGTCACCAAGCTTGAACCCGTATCTAATTTATTAACCAATTTTGAGACATCCTTTTGAGTATATTCATAATGATCTTTAAAACCAATGTGCTCTGTAAGATTATAATGAGACTTTAAATAATTAACGAATAGATCAGGTTTAGCAATACCGCTAAAAGCAATTAACTTATCTTTTAACTGATCATCCGTACCGAATGATTTGAAATCTCCATATCTAATTCCGGTAAAAAAGATCTCAGCTTCTGAATTATACTTATGCACCTCATCAATTATCCGCTTTTGCTGAGATTCAGAGATTGAATCAGGGCACTTGGTAATAACTATGATATCTGCTCTTTTTGCCCCTAGTCTTGACTCCCTTAAACGTCCTGAAGGCAGAATGAAATCATTATAAAAAGGTAAATTAAAATCAGTTAGTAATATGTTTAGATCAGGCTTTACAGAGCGATGTTGGTATGCGTCATCCAATAATATAACTTCGGTATCGGGTTTTTCTGATAAAATAAACGGTATTGCTAAAGCACGGTCTTCACAAACGATGACATTTACATCGCTGAACTTCTTAAGTATTTGAAAGGGCTCGTCACCAATAGTTCTCGCAGTATCGTCATGACCTCCTATTCTAAAGCCTTTGGTCTTTCTACCATACCCTCTGCTAAGCGTAGCTAACTTAAATTTCTCTTGCAGCGCCCTAATGATATACTCAACCATGGGAGTTTTTCCTGTACCCCCCACAGTCAGATTTCCTACAGAAATGACATTTGTCTCAAATGAAAAAGATCTTTTATAACCTATATTATAAAGATGATTGCGAAACCGCGTTATCAAATCATATAATAAAGTAAACGGAAAAAGTAGAATTACTAAAAAATGCATTCCAACAGTTGCGGTTCAATAATTTGCATATTTTTGAATGACCGCAAATTTCTTCTTTTATGATCAGAATAAAAGATATTATTCGAGAATTGGAGACCATTGCTCCACGTTCCTACCAGGAGGCTTATGATAATTCCGGGCTTTTGGTAGGAAATAATGATACCGAGGTTAAAGGAGTATTAATAACGTTAGATGTTACAGAAAAGGTAGTGCAGGAAGCCATAGACCGATCGTGTAACGTTATTATAGCTCATCACCCTATAATATTTAAAGGACTCAAGTCTCTAACTGGAAAAAATTACGTAGAGCGAACTGTACTAATGGCAATTAAAAATGACGTTGCCATTTATGCCATTCATACAAACCTGGATAACGTAAATAATGGCGTGAATAAAAAAATTTGTGATAAAATAGGGCTTAACCAAACCAGGATACTTAAGCCCAAAACAGGCTTAATGAGTAAGCTTATAACGTTTGTTCCACCGGAAGTAAAAGAGGAAGTACTTAATGCTCTGTATAACGCCGGAGCAGGCCAGATCGGGAATTACAAAAATTGCAGTTTCTCATCCGAAGGAACAGGAACGTTTACTCCTTCGGTTGAAGCTAACCCAACCATCGGAACAAATGATAAGCCAGAGACGGTAAAAGAACATAGGGTTGAAGTTATCTTTCCTTCATATCTTACAACTGGCGTGATTAACTCTCTTAAAGCTGCACACCCGTATGAGGAAGTGGCCTATTATGTAAGTACAATAGAAAACGAAAATCAGGAGGTAGGCTCAGGTATGATTGGCATATTAGAAAACGAAATGGAGCCGATGTTTTTTTTAGAACTGCTAAAAAATAAAATGAATCTAAAATGTATCCGTCATACTGAATTTTCGAGAAAAAAAATTAAAACTGTTGCTGTTTGCGGAGGCTCGGGAAGCTTTCTACTGCTAGCAGCTAAAGCTCAGTCAGCTGATGTTTTTATCACAGCTGATTTTAAGTATCACGAGTTTTTTGATGCCGAGGGCGCTATAATAATCGCTGACATCGGACACTATGAAAGTGAGGTATTTACAAAAGAGCTATTACATGATATTTTAAGTGAAAAATTTGATAAGTTTGCGCTCAATTTGTCGAAAATAGATACAAACCCAATTAGTTATATTTAAATACATGGAAAATACAGTAGCCCAAAAACTCGAAGCTCTTGTAAAACTTCAATCCATTGACTCTAAGATAGACGAAATTAAAAAACTAAGGGGTGACCTACCAGACGAAGTTCAGGATCTTGAGGATGAAATAGAAGGCTATAACACGCGACTAGGTCGTTTCAATGACGAACTACAGACTCTTGAAGATGGAATAAAAGGCAGTAAAACGGGGATCAAAGAGTCTGAAAAACTGATTCAGAAGTACAACGATCAGCAGAAGAACGTTAGAAATAACAGAGAGTACGATGCCATCACGAAAGAGATAGAACTTCAGGAACTTGAGATTCAAATTTTCGAAAAGCGAATTAAAGAATCAGGTGCAGGCATTGAAAGTAAGAAAGAGGATATTGAAAAAATTCAGGCTCTCATTACTGAGCGTTCGGAAGATCTTGAAAGCAAGAAAAAGGAATTAGAAGAAATTCTTAATGACAGTAAGGAAGAAGAGTCCAAACTTCTTACGGAACGCGAAAAAGCATCTAAAAAAATTGAAGATAAACTACTCAAGTACTATGAAAAGCTTAGAATTAACTTATCTAACGGACTCGCTGTAGTTACAGTAAGAAGAGGAGCTGCAGAAGGATGTAATATAGTAATCCCACCTCAAAAGATTGCGGAAATAAAGGAGAAGAAGAAAATAGTTATTGACGAGCATTCAGGAAGAATACTTGCTGATGTAGATATGGAATCAATGGAAGTTGAAAAGCCAAAAAGAACTACAAGGCGAAAAAAGAGCGAAGCTTAATTATTAGCATCAAAAATGAAATATTTTATAAAGGTGAGCCTTAGCGCTTGCCTTTTTTTATGCGTTCAAGTTGCTACAGGGCAAAATTTTATCATTAATAATTACCATAAGAATGCCTATGGAGCTATTTGGAATCTGGAAAAGCCAGAACCACTTGCTAAAGTCAATACCGATCCGCTAAGTATTTATATTAGCAGTTTACACAACGCTCTTTATGTCATCCTAAATGACGACGAAGCTGAGCTGGGTGCATATGAAAAACATTTCAATAAAATTGAGCAGCTTCTTGATAACGGAAAAGATGGAGCTGAAACGATTTTTGTAAAATCCGAAATCTTTCTGCATTATGCTTTTGTGCAATTGACGTTCGGAAACGAAATAAGCGCCGCTTGGATGATCAGAAAATCATATAAACTGGTTAAACAAGGCATGGCACGGCATCCTACCTTTGAACCTTTTTTAAAGACTTCAGCGGTACATCATATAATCATGGGATCAATACCAAAAAAACATGAGTGGTTAATGTCTCTATTTGGGTTGAATGGCAATATTAAAGAAGGACTGGAGCAACTTAACCAACTCATTACGGATAACTCGTTTTTTCAAAACGAAAGCATCGCAATAACAAAGCTAATTGGCGTCTATTTATTTATTGAAAACAAGTCTTTTCCGGAACCGGAATTACCCAAAAACTCACTGTCCCATTTAATAGATGCGCTGGTCCATTCTAAAAATGGAAATAATGAAATAGCGCTCTCCGAACTAAATGAGATTCAATCACATCAAAACCAATATCCGATAATTAACTACCTTACCGCTGAAGCGCTGTTAAGAGCTAGCCAATACCCAGCCGCTATTAGAACATATCAAAAATTTCTAAAATTAAGTAGGGGCGCTTCAAACATTAAAGATGCATACTTCAAGCTTGGGATTATTCATTATCTGACTAACAACTCCGATTCGACAAAATATTATTTCGATAAAGCACAACAGCAAGGTGAGCGAAAAAGCGAAGCCGATAAACATGCAGCAAAAGTTTTAAACAGTGACAGACTCCCCCGTCCACTGATACTTAAGCTTAGAATTTTAACCGATGGTGGCTATTTTAAACAAGCTTCACAAATTGTTAAATCCGCTGATAGTCTCGAATTTGAACATTTTAATGATAAACTTGAGTTTGAATATCGAAAAGCTAGACTTTATCATAAACAAGATAGTATCAAGCAGGCAATAGACAGCTATCGCATAGTCATTCAAAGGTCCCCTGCAAAAGGATATTATTATGCCCCAAACGCCTGTCTTCAATTAGGCCTTATATATAATGAACTTGATGATCATGTTATGGCGCGAGAATACTTGACGAAAGTCAGCACATATTCAAAGCACGAATACAAATCAAGTCTCGATCAAAAGGCCAAAACTATTCTGGCAAGTTTACCTTAAACTCTATCAAGTGATCACTTGAATTGAATTTCTCAATGGTAAAGTGAACGCCACTATGATTCAAAAGGTATAAGCACAAATTAGAGTGTTCAAACATATCCATAGAACGCAAAGGATAATTAAGCATTTGACAAAGTAGTACACGCATGGCACGGCCGTGCATACAAATCAACACCGTACCTTCATCTTCTTTTGACAAAATATGTTCAAGAGCGGGCTTTTGCCTATCACAAACGTCTTGTGGCGACTCTCCGCCTTCAATGCGAAGATTTATTTCACCATTTTGCCATCGCTCAATTACCCTGTAATAATAGGCATCTTCTTCCGGTGTAATTACCATGCCCTCTCTTGTGCCCCAGTTGATTTCATTTAATCCTGAAAGTGCCTCGTGAGGAATACCTTTATTTATGAATTGTTCTACTGATTCTTTAGTTCGCCTGAGGCTGGAAGTATATATTTTATCAAACGGAGTGGTGTGAAAAGCGCTGTAAAAAGCTTTAGCCTGATCTCTACCTTTTTGATTTAAAGAGGCATCTATTCCGCTACCCTGAACAATCCCTTTCAGGTTATAATCTGTTTCACCATGCCTAACCAGATATATTTTTTTGCTTTTCAATTTGTCCGTATTTTAGGCCGCAAAAGTAGTGTTTTTTATCAATCGCCAATGATTCCAAAAGAGATAACCATAGCAGATTTAAACGCCTTGAATAAAAACACTATGATGGAGCATATTGGTATTGAGTTTACCGCCGTAGGCCATGATTTTGTTGAAGCAAAAATGCCAGTCGATCACCGTACACATCAGCCCTATGGACTGCTGCATGGTGGGGCAAGTGTAGTACTTGCCGAAACCCTGGGCAGTGTAGCGGCTCATCTGGCGGTAACCGGGCAGCAGAAGCTTACTGTAGGGTTAGAAGTAAATGCGAATCACTTAAAAGGTATAAAGAAAGGATTTGTATTTGGCAAAGCTCAGCCATTACACGTTGGACGTTCCACCCATGTATGGGAAATCACCATAACGGACGAACATCAGAATAAGGTATGCGTTAGTAGAATAACCATGGCGGTTATAGATAAGAAGGGTTAGGTTACATGGGGGTACAAGTAAATACAAAAACATCTTTTCTTCTCTCCTGCGAAGAGTACATTAACATTACGCTGGAGTTTTGTCGGTATAGAGGTATTTCCTGCGCGGCTTGGAGAGCTCCCGGCGGTGATGACATACATATAATTGTAGATTTTGCTGGAGCCTCCCAAATTGATCGCACAACACTGGAAGACGTGCCAAGTGGCTTTATTTTTTCTCCATTTGATAAGGAAAAGAAGGCTTTACACATTCAGAGTGAGCTGCACATTAATCTGAAAAGTCAGAAGATTGAGTGCCTATCCTCGGAAAAGTTAGATAGTTTCACTGAATTTTTAGAGGAGCGGGTTTCAAAAAGACCGGACTCCAGTAATTCAAACCTGGTCAATGGAATACAAACCACTGATTCTTCAGCTTTCATAAACTTGGTGAATACGGCTTTAAGTGAAATAAAAAAAGGGCCTTTACAAAAAGTGGTGCCATCCAGGTATAAGAAATTGGAACTCAGTCACGAACTGAATAGCGGGATCTTCTTCTCAAAATTATGTAGCGCTTACAAAAACGCTTTCGTTTCACTCGTTTTTGATCCCTCTTGCGGTCTTTGGCTTGGCGCTACGCCGGAATTACTGTTAGAAGTGGGTGAAAGTAACTTTAGCACTGTTGCACTGGCAGGTACTCAAAAATATGAAGGACAGCCATTAAGCGATGTAGCATGGACACAGAAAGAAATAGAAGAACAAGCATTTGTAAGCAGGTACATTATAAACTGTTTCAAGAAAATTCGTCTGCGTGAATTTGAAGAAATCGGACCAAAAACGATCAAAGCAGGCAATCTTATTCACTTAAAGACTTTATTTACCGTTGATATGGCCAGCGTCAATTTCTCTGATTTAGGTAGTGTAATGCTTGAATTGCTTCATCCTACCTCAGCTATCTGCGGCATGCCCTTGGAACCTTCTCTGGAGTTTTTACAGAAAAATGAGCGCTACGATAGAGAATATTTCTCAGGTTATTTAGGGCCAACTAATTTTAAAAATAAAACATCGCTATTCGTTAACCTTAGATGTATGAAGGTTAGAAATAAAATAGTTACCCTTTATGCAGGAGCAGGGGTAACTGAAGATTCGAATCCCGACAGGGAATGGCACGAGACAGAAATGAAAATGAACACTTTATTAAATCTTTTCGATTAGGTGCGCCTTCAACCTATTTTTAACCTAATTGAAATCTGTGCCAAACATGGTTTGAAGCGAGCAATCATATCACCTGGCTCACGAAATGCCCCCCTTACCATGGCCTTGGCTCGTAACCCGAAAATACAATGTAGATCCATTAGCGACGAGCGATCAGCTGCCTTTATTGCAATAGGAATAACACAGCAAATCAAAAAGCCTACCATACTCTGTTGCACCTCAGGATCGGCGTCACTTAACTACGCTCCGGCGGTAGCGGAAGCTTTTTTCCAGCAAATACCTCTGATTATACTCACAGCGGATCGCCCTCCTGAATGGATTGACCAATTTGACGGGCAAACTATTCGACAAAACGGCATCTATGGCGAGCATGTAAAGAATTCTTATTCGATCCCCGTTGATCTTACTAATGAGGCTGCCCAAGTGCATGCTTCCAGAATCATGAATGAGGCCATAAACACTTCCATGGAATTCCCACAAGGGCCGGTTCATATCAATGTTCCCTTCCGTGAACCGTTCTATCCGGAAAGTAATGCAGTAGAAGAAACACCCAATACAGCTATAAAAACCCTCATTACCTCGAAAACCTTGCACTATTCAGTAGATTGGGACGCAATTAAAAGGGGTTGGAAAAGGTACAATAGAAAAGTTATTCTGGGCGGACAAAACGCAAAAGATAAGGAACTCTCAAATGTTCTTTCCTCTTTATTTAAAGAACACAAAATCCCTGTTCTGGGAGATGTAATTTCTAACCTCCACGACATTGATGAAGTCATCGCTCATGCCGACCTTTTTTTGGGCAACGGAAAAAAAGGACTTTATGAAAGTCTTAAGCCAGACCTTCTCATCACCTTTGGAAAGTCCACCATCTCCAAAAACCTTAAACTGATGCTTAGGAATAATAAGGCTAAAGAACATTGGCATATACAATCGCATGGTGACGCAGCGGACACCTTTAATTCCTTAACAAAAGTAATTCGTACCACACCCAGAGACTTTTTTCAAAAATTGATTGAAGATCCTCCTTTGAAAGATTTTTCAACTCAGAAACAGGAAAATTATTGCAACATATGGCTCATAGAAGAGCGAAAAGTTAGGCGTCTGATTCCCAATTATTTTAAGACCAACCCTTGGAGTGAAATTGGCATTGTACAAAATGTTTTATCAAAAATAAACGGAGCTGCCAATATTCACCTGGCTAATAGTATGCCTGTTCGGTATGCTAATCTTGTAGGGCTTCAAAGCCCTGAGTTAGAAGTTTTTGCAAATAGAGGTACCAGCGGAATTGATGGCTGTACCAGTACAACTGTGGGTGCCTGCCTTGAAACTGATCGGCTCAATTTACTTATAACAGGAGATGTAGCCTTTTTTTATGACAGAAATGCCTTTTGGCATAACTATGACCTTAAAAATTTAAGAGTCCTGCTTATTAATAATGCCGGAGGCGGTATTTTCAGGATGATAAATGGCCCCAGTCAGCTTCCGGAGCTTGATGAATTTTTTGAAACACATCAGGCGCTTTCTGCCCAAGCTTTAGCAAGTGAATTTGATCTGGACTACTTTAATTGCGATAAGCCAAGCAAGCTTAACAACTACATCGATCAATTTCTCGAACAAGATGGCCGCGGTAAAATATTCGAGTTTACTACCACATCCGAAAAAGCAGTAATAGCGCTAAATGAGTTCAAAGATGAATTTCGCCGGACCGTTTAGAAATAAGATGCTGCCATTTATCATAAAATAACCTGAGAAATTAGTTGCTTTTACTTGATTGTGTATGATATCTTCAAATAGATCAAATGTCTAAATCATGTTTGAAAAAAGAGAAATCCATAGAGCCATTGGGGAACTTGCTTATGTAATTTCAAAAGCGCAGTCGGGCCACGAACTAGACGAAAAGAAGGCTTTTTATGAAATCATAGAAAGAGAATTAAAGTTTGACGCTTGGGCCGCTGAAAGTCGTTTTGAAATCCTGGATGAAGCAGTGCATCCTACATTAGACCATGCATATAATGACGCTATCCATGAATTTAAAAAATACAAAGAGTACTTAACTCCCGAGCTAAAGGAAACTACTTTACGGGTTATGGAATCTGTGGCTAAGGTATATTTCAAGTCAGAAATACAACAATTCGTAATAGATAGGTTGAAAGAAGATCTAAAGCACGTTTAATCTAGCATGATCCGGTCCTTGGCGCTAAATGGTCGAAAAGTTGACCTCAACAAGATTTCATCATTAAAGGCAAAAACAGAATTTGAATCATCTACACTTGACTTTCTAAACCGCTGGCTGTCAGGGCAAATACAATTTCGAATTAATACCTCAGGATCCACAGGCAAGCCTAAAACCATAACCATTACAAGACAGCAAATGGAGGCAAGCGCCCGTGCTACTAATACATATTTTGGCCTGGACGAAAATGATACAATTTACTTATGCCTAAACAGCGCTTTTATAGCCGGACAAATGATGATTGTCAGGGCCATGCTTGGCAAATTTCACTTAATAGCCGATGAGCCCTCGGCCACACCAAAACTAACAAACAATGAGACACCTATTCATTTTGCGGCATTGATCCCTATGCAAGCCAACAACCTTATAGATAATGGTATTCTGAAAAATATTAATGGCCTTAAAGCCATCATCATTGGTGGCGCTGCGATTGACTCCGGACTTGAACTAAAGCTCCAGTCAATTAATACCCCAGCCTATGCTACCTTTGGAATGACGGAAACCGTGAGCCATATTGCTCTTAGAAGAATAAACGGCGCTGCTAATAGTGAGGTATATGAAACGTTACCCGGAGTAAAAATTGGCGCTAAAAATGAATGCCTGACCATCAAAGGTGCAATCACCAGCAATATACAAATCTTGACGACCGACCGAGTGAAATTAGTAAGTCCCACCTCTTTTAAATGGCTGGGAAGAATTGATAATGTGGTTAACTCAGGAGGAATCAAGATTCAAATTGAGGAAGTAGAACACCTCATAGAACCTACCATAAAAGATTTACTGCCCAACACCAGGTTTGTCTGCTCAAAACGAAGAGATGATAAATTGGGCGAAAAACTGGTATTGGTTGTCGAGGGAGCTATAAAACCATTGCAATCAGAACAATTGCTTCAAAGAACCAAAGATCTACTACCTAGGTATTGGGCGCCGAAAGAGATACTTTCCATTTCTCAGTTTCCGGAAACTGTTACTTCCAAGATTGACAGGGCATCGCTCTATTTGAGCATTGAAAACACCTAGGGCTGTTCTGCTTTTAATTTGACAATTTCCTTCTGCAAATCTAACACAATAGTGGCGAGCTGTTCGGTAGAAACCTCGTTGCTGTCATTTGCATCAGGGAATTGCAAGCTTAGGTAAGCCTTACTTGACCAAACCTCAATAACATCTTCCGCATCTATTTGATAGGGTGCGTATTGCCTGTTGTCAGAAACCAGGAATAGCTTACCTGTGTCTTTTATGTAATTGAATACACGTTTGTAAACTACTCCCTCTGACTGTGTGACGAGCACATATGTCTTGCCATTTTTAATATCTCTGATATCTTCTACAAACTCTCCGATGATAATCGTGCCTGGCAAAATGGGCAACATAGAATCACCTGTAATCTCGAAAGCCCTGTAGGTGGCATTTCCCGGTAAAACAGGCAGCTGAAATTTAGGGAGCTCTTTAATATATTCAGGATCAGCATAACCGTTTAAGTATCCGGCAGCGGCCTTCTGTGGTACCAGTTCTACATTTTCACGCCCGCTCTCATTGACAGTAATGGCCAAAACCTCTTTACCCCTTTTGAGATTATCAGTCCTTAACTCTGACTCGGAAAGTCGCATTACATTTTTGTTGATAAGAATATCCACTGAAGTTCCAAACAGAGCAGCCATCTTAATGAGATTACTTATCCTGGGATCTGCACGAGATTCTTCATAAGCGCCCACCAACGATCGCTTTATTCCAATTTGTTCGGCAAATTGGCCCTGGGTAAGACCTAACTGTTTGCGGAGAAATTTTATATTTTCACTTATCAAGCTCATGCTTAGTTATTAAAGAGAAGAACATTTTCTTTAACCCTACTTCTATGGTTCAAATTAAACAAATGTGAGTAATTACCAGCTGAATTCAACCTTGTTTTAACTTTGGATTCTATGCTATGAACCACTTCTTTTAAGGTAGTGCCAGCTTCAACTAATAAATAGCCATAATGAGTTTGAATATTACCGGAACTTACAAAAAACTGTATCTGGCATCTGCCGGACTTCAAACGCTTACTCTTTAATTTTAATTTATAATCAATCATTTAACTAATTTTATTAGTATTAATATTCGAATATAGTAATTTTGACCTTTTCAATAACTATCTATTACTAATAAAATTAGCTTTTAATTTATCTTCGTTTTTAAGCTACTTATAAATAATTTCGCAGCTTCATGGAAGACGGATATAAGCATAGAGGGCTTAGAAGACAGTTAGTACGAACACTGAAGAAAAAAGGTATTCAATCTTCCACTGTTCTTGATGCAATTAACAAAGTGCCCAGGCATTTCTTTTTTGACGAAGCTTTACTACCACATGCCTATCAGGATAAGGCCTTCCCTATCGGTGAAGGACAAACTATTTCACAACCTTATACGGTAGCATTTCAAAGTGAGAAACTTGAAATAAAACCTAACGATAAGGTATTAGAAATTGGTACCGGAAGTGGATATCAGGCATGTATACTCCTTGCCATGGGGGCTAACGTGTATACTATTGAATACAATCAGAAGCTCTATGAGCGGACACGCAAGTTTTTACCTTCCATTGGTTACCGACCTAAATTTTTTCATGGTGATGGTTCCCAAGGACTACTAAAACACGCTGCCTATGACAAAATCATTGTAACTGCCGGCGCCCCTAATGTTCCAACGAGTTTAATAAATCAATTGAACAAGGGAGGCATACTTATGATACCTGTAGGTGATAGCAAAAAACAACAAATGCTTAGACTTACTAAAGTTGACGACAAAAAAATTAAGAAGGAGACTTTCGATAATTTCAGCTTTGTACCTTTACTCGGAAAAGAAGGTTGGTAACTGCGAGAAATAACTAAAATGGCAAAGAAGAAAAAACCAGTGCAAGAGTCATATGTAACTATGACGGAATTAGTACTTCCAAACGATACCAACACATTGAATAATCTCATGGGAGGTAGATTGATGCATTGGATGGATATTGTATCAGCTATTGCAGCTCAAAAGCATTCAAATAGGATCGTTGTAACGGCTTCAGTCGATAACGTTTCTTTTTCCAAGGCCATTCAATTGGGTAATGTTGTTACTCTAAAGGCGCGTGTGACCCGTGCCTTCAGCTCATCTATGGAGGTGAGGATCGATGTAGAAGCTGAAGATATTCCAAGCGGCAAAAAATTTGAGAGCAATAGCGCTTTTTTCACATTTGTGGCTGTGGATCAAAGCGGAAGGCCGATAGATGTATCCGAGGTCTTGCCTGAAACACAAGAAGAAAAAGAGCTATACGATGGCGCTTTACGGAGAAGACAACTTAGACTGGTTCTGGCAGGTAGAATGAAACCTGATGATGCAACTGAACTCAAATCATTATTTAATCTTAGCATTAACTAATAATGCAAAGCATAGCAGAACTTAAGCATTTCATTACCGAAGACCTATACATTGTTCCCAAATCACCTACATCTGATAGTCCGGAAGCAGGTAAATCGGTACTTAGTGGTAACAAAAACGGCAAAGTATTAATAGTAACGGAATTACCCTTATCAGAACAGAACTCGCTACTCCTGAATAAAATAATGGCAGCTGTTAAAGTCAACGTGAGTGAATTAGCTTTTTTAGATATCTCCAGCACCAAGCTGTTAGATAACCAAGAGATTTCCGCCAACCGCATTTTGGTATTTGGAAATACAAATGATGTGGACTTCATTCCTGATACTAAGTATGAAGCAGTCAAGCATAATGGGAAGCTAATTCTCTGTTCAGAAAATTTCAATCTGCTTGAAAGTGACGTTAACCATAAGAAGAAACTTTGGGCAGCGTTACAAAATGCTTTTCTGGCTTAATTATGCCATTCCGGAAGCCGAAATAATTATTTCATTATTATACTGGTTATTCTATCTTTGCGCACTGATTTTGAAACGGGGCCCTCAGCCCCTTTTTTTTAAAAAATTGATCAATAAACGAAACGGTAATCAATGAATAACTTGATTTTTATTCCGATAGGACTCTCCCTTGTAGGTCTTGCTTTTATGCTTTTCAAAATGGCCTGGGTAAAAAAACAAAGTGCAGGCAATGAGAAGATGCAAGAAATCTCAAAAAATATCAAAGAAGGAGCACTCGCTTTCTTAAGTGCCGAATATAGATTATTAGCTATTTTCGTCGTGATCGCTTCGATTGCTTTATTTGGAATTTCTGCTGTAGTAGAAACCACAAGCTGGATGATCGTGCCAGCATTCATTGTGGGGGCGATTTTCTCAGCAGTGGCTGGAAATATAGGTATGCGCATAGCTACCGAAGCCAATGCAAGAACCACTGAAGCAGCAAGAACCAGTTTGCCCAATGCATTAAAAGTATCTTTTGGTGGCGGTACTGTAATGGGACTTGGTGTGGCAGGTCTGGCGGTTTTAGGTTTGAGCCTATTTTTTCTAATTTTTATAAGTTCCTTCATGGGTACCGGTGGTTCTTTTTATGGCCAAATGACCATAGTGTTGGAAGCCCTTGCCGGTTTCTCATTAGGTGCAGAATCGATTGCCTTGTTTGCCCGAGTAGGTGGAGGTATCTATACAAAGGCTGCTGACGTGGGAGCTGATTTAGTTGGAAAAGTTGAAGCGGGAATTCCTGAAGATGATCCTCGCAACCCGGCAACTATTGCTGATAATGTGGGTGACAATGTAGGTGATGTGGCAGGTATGGGCGCAGACCTTTTTGGTTCATACGTGGCGACAGTATTAGCCTCAATGGTACTTGGTAACTACATTATCAAAGATATGGCTGATGCCGGGGTGGTGCTTGAAGCCTTCAATGGTATGGGACCTATATTACTGCCTATAATGATTGCCGGTGTAGGTATTATAACTTCTATTATTGGAACTTTTTTAATAGGTGTTAAAGATAATGGCGCGAAAGAAGCACAGGTACAAAGCGCTCTTAACTGGGGTAATATTTCAGCTATTCTGCTATCGGCCATTGCAGGATGGTTTTTGGTAGACTGGTTACTTCCAGAAACTATTACGGGTATGAAATTCTTTGGCGAAGGTCCTAAGGATATCCCTAGCAGGCATGTATTTTACGCTACTCTTGTTGGCCTTTCCGTGGGCTACCTCATATCTTTCTTTACCGAGTACTACACTGCATTGGGGAAAAAACCTGTGCTTGATATCGTAACCAATTCTTCAACCGGAGCGGCAACTAATATCATAGCAGGCTTAGCTACAGGTATGATTTCGACTTTTTCATCTGTAATTCTTTTTGCTGTCGCTATTTGGGGATCCTACGAGTTAGCCGGTTTTTACGGTGTTGCCGTAGCAGCTTCTGCCATGATGGCAACCACAGCCATGCAGTTGGCCATAGACGCTTTTGGCCCGATTGCCGACAACGCGGGTGGGGTAGCAGAAATGAGCGAACTGCCTGATGAGGTTAGAGAAAGAACGGATATTCTTGATTCGGTAGGTAACACTACGGCTGCAGTTGGTAAAGGTTTTGCCATCGCCTCAGCAGCGCTTACTGCGCTGGCTTTATTCGCCGCTTACGTAACTTTTACAGGTATTGATGGCATTAACATCTTTAAAGCAGACGTCTTAGCCGCCCTATTCATAGGAGGTATGATACCAGTGGTATTCTCCGCTCTGGCAATGAAGTCTGTAGGTAAGGCCGCTATGGAAATGGTAATGGAAGTAAGACGTCAGTTCAAGGAAATCCCAGGGATCCTCGAAGGTACAGGAAGACCTGATTATGCCAGATGCGTTGCTATATCTACCCAGGCCGCTTTAAAGGAGATGATGCTTCCCGGAGCGTTAACCATAATTACTCCTATTATAATAGGTTTTGCTATGGGGCCGGAGGCTCTTGGTGCGTATATGGCAGGTGTTGCCGTTTCAGGTGTTATGTGGGCCATTTTCCAAAATAATGCTGGAGGCGCCTGGGACAACGCTAAGAAATCATTTGAAGCAGGTGTTGAGATTAATGGAGAAATGACCTACAAAGGTTCTGATGCACATAAGGCGGCTGTTACGGGTGATACCGTTGGTGACCCATTTAAAGATACGTCCGGGCCATCAATGAATATTCTTATTAAACTAACGTGTCTTGTCGGATTGGTTATTGCTCCAATTCTTGGTGAATTATCTGGTAATGCTAACCATTACACCTCGCAGGAAGCAGGAAGTTCGGAACAAACCGAGTTAATAGTTGAAGGCGAGCCAGATGTTAAATATGCAGAATCGTCTACTAATTAGTGCTAAATTATTATTGATTAAAAAGCTCCCTTAATGGAGCTTTTTTTGTTTTAGGTTAAATAGAATATCTTTAGAACAAGAGTAGAATTATGAAAAAACTAAATGTACTCCTTTCATTGATCCTTATCAGTACGTTGGGTTTTGGGCAGTCATCTATTTTAGGTAAATGGAAAACTATTGATGATGAAACCGGCGATCCGAAATCCATTGTCGAGATTTATGAAAGGGAGAATAAGGTTTATGGGCGTATTATAAAGCTGTTTAGAAATGGTGATGAAGACCCTGATCCAATTTGTGACCTTTGCCCAAAAGATGATCCCAGATTCGAGAAAAAAATAATTGGAATGGAGATTATCAAAGGTTTAAAAAAAGACGGTGATGAATATAGTGGTGGTACAGTTTTAAAGCCGGATGAAGGAAAAATCTTCAAGTGCAAAATTTGGCTTGAGAATAAAAAATTAAAGATAAGAGGTTATTGGGGTTTCTTTTATAGAACACAAACCTGGATTAAAGCCAGTTAACCTTTTATTTTACCCAAACAACCAACAAATAGGTGTTTCAACCAATAGTTTGTAATTCTCTAATGCACATTGGTTACCAGCTAATATTCTGTTGTATAAAACAAAGAGCTCGATGAAGGATAACGAGATTTTCGAACGAATCTGCAAAGGTGACGAAAAGACCCTCGAGTACTTGTATAAGAAATACTACAGGATGATGACCAAAATGGTCATATCCAATAGTGGTACGGAGCAAGAAGCCAAAGATATCTATCAAGATGCTTTGGTAGTCTTTTGGCAGAAAGCGGTGAGTGGAAAACTTGTTTTGACATCGAAGATAAGTACATACATATACAGCATATGTCAAAATCTGTGGAGAAAAGAGTTGGATAGAAAGCGGCGATTGTCACACGAGGAAAAAGACTCGATAGAATACACAGAGCATGATAAACAAGAAAGAGCCAAGATAATTAATCAATGTATTAACCAACTTGGTGAAACATGCAGGCGTATTTTGATGTATTATTACTTTGATGGTCTATCAATGCAGGACATTGCAGATCAATTGGGCTTTGCAAATACGAACACAGCTAAAACAAAAAAATACAAGTGCAAAAAAAAGTTGGATGAATTAGTAAAGTCTCAGTATTCTGAGCATGACTTTTTGGATTAAACACTTATGGACAATTTAGAATTAATAGATGCCTATTTGAGGGAAGAAATGGACTCTTCGCAGAAAAGTTCATTTGAGAAGAAGTTGGCGTCTGACCCTGACTTGAAAGGGCAATTTGAGTTTCAAAGTAAGATTGTAGCAGGAATTAAGGAAGCTCGAAAGATGGAATTAAAGGCGATGCTTGACCAAGTAGCCGTTGGCGGCTTTCAAAGTATTTCTCTTGGTAAAACTGCGGCAACATTTCTGGTAGCTGGTCTGGTAGTTTGGAGTATATACTATTTTAACAGGGCTCCCGAAGAACAGCAGTTCTTACCGATCGCACAGGAATCAGAAAGCGCCGAAGACCTTATCATTGAAAATGAGGTGATTTCGGAACCAGCAACAGAAAAGACTGAAAAGGAATCGACAGTAGATCAACAGGCTGATCAATTAAGTACCGACACCCAAAGAACAGGATCTGCGAATATTAATGAAGGAGAATCAGTGATATCGGAACCTAAGATTAACAAACCTGAATTAATATCAGATTTTGAAGGCGACGGTAGCGATGCTGACAGTCTTTTAGCGCCTGGGAGTGTAGCTGTAAATGGTGAGACAAAAGAATTGTCATCAATTGACGTCTCTGTAGATAATACAAAAAAGAAATTTACGTTTCATTATCAATTCAAAAATGGAAGATTGTTCTTATATGGTGATTTTAGTAGCGATCTCTACGAAATACTTGAGTTCAACACAGATGGAAAAAAGGCGCTTTTCCTTTTTTACAAAGGCAAGTTTTACGATTTAGATGGTAAAAAGGAGCGGATTGTTGAGCTTAAAACAGTAAAGAACAAAGCGTTAGTTGCCAAACTTGAAGAAGCGAGAACAGGTAACTAACCTTTTTCCTGATTGAATCAAGCCCATGTTTGTCACCGCCTTTCAAACATGGGCTTTCTTTTTGTGCCCTGAAGTCATAAATTTGACCGACTTTAAAAATTTCTAAGTGGAATCCAAGCAGCGTAAAAAGAAGAAACTTGGTAGCTACCCTTATTTAAGCGTAGTGTTTAGTATTTTTTTATCCCTAGTTGTTATTGGTCTCTTTGGACTTTTATTTATTTACGCCAATAAACTAACCACAATCATCAAGGAAAATATTGAAATCCAGGTCTATTTAAAGAAAGGGATCAGCGACAATCAACGAATTCAGGTTCAAAAGACGCTTTCTGCTAAGGACTACGTAGCGAAAAAAAATAATGAGCTACAAATCCGGTATGTTTCAAAAGAGCAAGCAGCAGAAAAATTTATCAAAGAGACCGGAGAAGATTTCTCTACTTTTTTGGGTGATAACCCCTTACGTGATGCATATGTTGTGAAAATGGCATCTGAAAGCCAAAGCCCTGAAGTTCTTGAACAGGCCAAAAAAGAAATCGAAAAAATAACGGGAGTCTTTGAAGTGGTATACGTAGAAAGTCTCGTGGATTCAATAAATAAAAACCTTACTAAAATAAGTGTCGCTCTGTTAGGCTTTTCGGGTATATTGATTATCATCGTTATATTGCTGATCAACAATACCATTAAGCTGGCCTTATTTTCTCAGCGCTTTCTAATACGAAGTATGCAACTGGTAGGTGCAAAGGCCAGTTTCATTCAAAGACCTTTTTTAATGCGGTCAGTCTGGCACGGGCTATTTGCAGGAGTTTTCGCGTCATTGGCTGTTTTAGTTTTCTTACAATTTGCAAATAGGGAAATAGAAGATTTGGCTAACTTGCAATCAAATAGCTCGTTAGTGATTCTTTGCGCCCTACTCTTAATTTTGGGAGTAATCATAGGGCTTGGAAGCACTTACAGAGCAATAAAAAAATATATGAGGTTGTCGTTAGACGAATTATATTAATATGGAGAAAAATAACAAACTTCCTTTTGGAAGAAAGAACTATATTTTGATGCTTTCAGGCTTAGGCGTACTGGTTTTAGGCTTTATTATCATGAGCATAGATCCTGAGCCTTTCGGTTTTGGTTTTTTAGGCCTTACATTAGGTCCACTTGTTGTAATGGCAGGTTTTGTTATTCAACTATTTGCGATTCTGCACAACCCTAAGCACTAAATGAGTTTTTTCGAGGCGCTCATCCTTGGACTTGTCCAGGGGTTAACGGAGTTTCTTCCAGTGAGCAGCAGTGGTCATATTGAATTAGGGGCACATTTTCTTAACGTAAGTAACGCTGATAATCTACTCTTTTCAATTGTCGTTCATGGTGCAACGGCTTTGAGCACGATCATAATATTCAGAAAATATATAGGCGAGCTTATTAAGGATGTACTTAAATTCAAGTGGAACGATTCCACCGTTTTTGTGGTAAAAATTGTCATCAGCATGATACCGGTGGCTATTGTAGGGATACTTTTTGAAGATGCTATCACAGCGCTATTTACAGGGCAAATTTTATTTGTAGCAGGAATGCTCAGTATAACAGGGATCCTTTTACTACTCACCCTCTTCAGTCCTTCAAGAGAAAAAGATGTTTCTTATATACATTCATTTGTTGTTGGGTTATCACAGGCAGCGGCCATATTGCCAGGAATCTCCAGATCCGGCGCTACTATAGCAACTGCATTACTTTTAGGCGTAGATAAAAACCAGGCCGCCAGATTTTCGTTCCTTATGGTATTACCTCCCATATTAGGCGCTATGATACTGAAAGCCCTTGATTTTGCCGGAACCTCGCAAAGTGCAGCAACTGTACCTGTGGTTGCCCTGGTTACGGGGTTTACAACGGCTTTCATTGCAGGTTTAGCGGCATGCCAATGGATGATCAACTTGGTGAAACGAGGGAAGCTACTTTATTTTGCCATTTACTGTTTTACTATTAGCATTTCAGTAATTATTCTAACCATTATTTAATGGACCCCAATGCCCCTCCTGTTGATCCGGGAAAAGTTTGGTTTGTAGACAAGCCTTTACATTGGACATCGTTTGACGTGGTTAAGAAAATGCGTGGTCATTTTAAGGTGAAGAAAATAGGGCATGCAGGCACATTAGATCCATTAGCAACCGGGTTACTCATACTGTGTTCCGGAAAAAAAACAAAGAAAATAGAACATTACCAAGGACTGGAAAAAGAGTACACCGGCATATTTAGGATTGGGCAAACTACGCCTTCATTCGATCTGGAAACTGAAATAGACAGCGAAACGGATTACTCAAACATCTCTTATGAAGAGGTTATGGACGCTACAACCAAACTGACGGGGACCATTGCTCAAATACCTCCTATCTATTCGGCAATCAAAATAGATGGTAAGCGCGCATATAAAAGCGCCCGCGCAGGCGAGGACGTAAAGCTCAAATCTCGAATGGTGCAAATTCAATTGTTTGAAACTTCTTATATCAATTTACCTGATGTACACTTTAGGATCGTTTGCTCTAAAGGAACCTATGTTAGAAGTATTGCCAGGGATTTTGGTCAACTTTTGGGTGTAGGGTCACATCTCACAGAATTAAGACGGGTAAGGATTGGAGAATTTCACGTGGATAATGCTCAATCCCTAAAGACCTTAATTGAGAAATGAACATTTATCATGGTATAGAAGACTTTAAACCTCTGTCCTACGCAGTAGTGACCAGTGGTACTTTTGACGGTGTTCATTTAGGGCATCAAAAAATACTTGGACGCGTAAAAGAGATAGCTGAGAAAAATAATGGAGAAACTGTTCTTATCACATTCTGGCCGCACCCCAGACTAGTACTTTATCCGGATAAGGACGATTTGCGACTACTCAATACATTTGAAGAGAAAGCCGATCTCTTGCGGGAGCAAGGGATTAACCATTTATTGCGTATTCCTTTTACAAAAGAATTCTCAAATCTTTCGTCTGAAGAATTCATTCAAAAGATTCTAGTTGAAACTATAGGAACTAAGAAACTGGTCATAGGTTATGACCATCGTTTCGGAAAGAACAGGGAAGGTAGTTTTGAACACTTAAAAGAAAATTCAAAAACTTATGGCTTTGAAGTAGAAGAAATACCGAAGCAGGAAATAGATCATGTAGGTGTAAGCTCTACCAAGATCAGAAATGCTTTGATAGAAGGTAATGTTAAAGCAGGTAATGAGCTTATCGGTAATGAATTTAGCATCCGTGGAAGGGTTGTAACAGGAGAGAAAATTGTCCGTATGCTTGGATACCCCACTGCTAACATTGATATAGACTCACATTATAAATTGATACACAAGGATGGCGCTTATGCCGTTCATATTAATATAGGAAATGAGCTATTCAAAGGAATGCTAAATATTGGCTATAGACCCACTGTTGGTGGCAATGCCAAAACCATCGAAGTTCATATATTTGACTTTGATAGAGATATTTACGGTGAGTCTATTACAGTTTCATTTCACAAAAAAATCCGTTCTGAAGTGAAGTTTGCAGATGTTGATGAGCTTAAGCAGCAATTAAAAAAAGATATGGCTCAAGCACACAAAATATTACTTTAATGGAAACCAAATTACTCTGGTCCCCACCTGCCGATTTTCAAGGCCAATCAAATTTAACCCAATACATAAAATGGTTAAATGACAATAGGGGACTTAGTTTTTCCAGTTATCATGAGCTTTGGAAATGGTCAGTAAATCAGTTGGAGGATTTTTGGAGTAGCATCTTTGAATACTTTGATATTTCATACTCAGGGAGTCTTGAGACACCTTTGAAAGGGGGAAAAATGCCCTTTTACAAATGGTTCTCTAATGCCAGCCTGAATTATTCCGAAAACATATTCAAACAAGCGCAAGACTCAACGCCTGCCATTATTTATAAAACTGAAAACACCGCGTTGAGCCAGCTAAGTTGGAAGGACCTAAGACTACAAGTAGCAGCGCTTAGAGATTATTTAAAAAATGAAGCCGGCGTAACAAAAGGTGACCGTGTCGTAGGTTACTTAACCAACACGCCTGAAGCTGTCATTAGTTTTCTGGCAGTAAACTCGCTTGGTGCGGTATGGTCAAGTTGTTCCCCGGACTTTGGCCTCACTTCAGTGATTGACCGATTCAACCAGGTTAGCCCAAAAGTATTCATTGCTGTAAATGGATATAGCTACGGAGGTAAATATTATGATAAAACCGACACGGTAAAAGAGGTGGCTGAGGCTTTACCAACAGTTGATCATGTTCTTGTCATCAATAATAATGGCGACTTGATATCTGATAATTTTCAAGACTGGAACAAGATTGTAAGTAGCGGTAAGGGTAAACTGGAATTTACCCATGTAAACTTCAATGATCCTATTTGGATACTGTACTCGTCGGGTACCACCGGTAAACCAAAGGCTATAACACATAGTCAGGGTGGTATTTTGCTTGAGCATTTAAAATACCTAGCTTTTCATAATAACGTAAAAAAAGGCGATAGATGTTTCTGGTATACCACTACCGGTTGGATGATGTGGAATTACATTCAAAGCGCTCTACTTTGTGGCGGCACCCTAGTGATGTATGATGGTAGCCCGGCCTGGCCTGAAATGGATGCGCTTTGGCAACTTGCTGATGAAGCGCAAATATCACATCTGGGCGCCAGCGCCGGATATATTATTGCTAACTTAAAAGCTAAACAAAATCCGGGAGCTAGATATGATCTATCAAGCCTTATCTCTATAGGTTCAACGGGTTCTCCCCTACCACCCGAAGGTTTCGATTGGATTTATAAGTCAATTAAGGAAGATATCTGGCTCACCTCAATTAGTGGAGGTACAGATGTTTGCAGCGCTTTTGTTGGTGGCAACCCTTTAACACCTGTTTACAGCGGTGAAATCCAATGCCGCGCACTGGGCTGTGACCTGCACGCCTTCGATGAAAATGGAACTCCAGTATTGGAAGAAGTTGGAGAAATGATAATCTCAAAACCTATGCCCTCTATGCCCATTTATTTTTGGAACGACACGGAGTTCCACAATTATAAATCCAGCTACTTTGAAATGTATGATGGCGTTTGGCGTCATGGCGATTGGGTGGAAATAACCAATCGCAATGGAATAAAGATTTTTGGCAGGTCTGACGCCACCTTAAATCGCGGTGGTGTTAGAATAGGCACAAGTGAAATTTACAGAGCCATGGACAAGATCGAAGAAGTTGAAGATAGTCTTATCATTTGTATAGAAACAGCCGAGGGTAATTTCTACATGCCGCTATTCATAAAACTCGCCGCTGATGTTAAGTTTGACGATAGCTTAAGGAAGGAAATTAACGCTACCATTAGAAAAGAGTATAGCCCAAGACATGTGCCTGATGAAATAATAGTAGCTCCTGATATCCCTTACACCATAAGCGGAAAGAAGACGGAAGCTCCTGTCAAAAAAATACTTATGGGACAGCCCCTTAGCAAGGCCATGAACAGAGACGCTTTAAGAAATCCCGAAGCCATAGATTTCTTTATTGAAATAGCTAAAAATCAGTAGCTTCAATGTATGGCTTATCAAGCATAGGCCAATACGTTAAGAGCCACTATTGGACCCTCAGAAATAAAAATTAAATTACAGAAATGAGAAATTCAGAGATCAACTTCACAATAGCGCTAGATGATGACAACATCCCCGAAACCATTACGTGGAACGCCACCGAAAAACCTGATGATGGTCCATCCGAGACCAAGTCGATTAGCGTTTCACTTTGGGACGATAGTCAAAAAAATACGATGAGAATTGACTTATGGACAAAAGATATGTCAGTAGACGAAATGAAACGATTCTACGTGGACTGTTTAGGTGGTATGGCTCAGAGCCTTTTAAACAGTACGGGAGATGAATTTATGTCTACCGAAATAAACAATCTATGTGAAAAGATGGTAGAACACCTCAAGAAAGAAGCACAATAAGGCTAAAAACCAATTATAAGCTCTATGCAACCGTTTTCGAAAATCTTTATAGAAAAACGTATGCATGCCTACTATATCAGAGAAAAATCATGTAGATTGTGGAAATTTTGCTTGCAAAATGCGTTTGTACATTGAACAAATCTAATTTCATTAAAACTAAAAGCACATTTATGAAGAAGATCTTTACTAAAGTCGTTCTGGCATTTTTTGGATTGTGCTGCTCATTCGGCTTCAGTTTAGCCCAGAGCACTACTATTTCCGGGAATGTTATAGACGAATCTTACAATGACCCGTTAGCCGGTGTAAATATTGTGGTTAAAGGAAAAGTAGTGGGAACCATTTCTGATCCCGATGGAAATTTTTCATTGACCGTTGATCAGGCTCCTCCTCTGACCCTCGTATTTTCTTTCATTGGATTTGAAACCCAGGAAATCGAGATCACGAATGCAACCACCGCAGACCTCCAAATTGGAATGGCGGAGCAGTCTCTTTTGGGGCAGGAAATTGTTGTTTCAGCGTCCAGAGTGGAAGAGAGTATTCTGGAGTCTCCTGTGTCTGTTGAAAAAATGGATATAAGAGCCATTCGTGAATCTGCGGCTCCGAGCTTCTATGACAACATTCGTACTTTGAAGGGAATAGATGTAAGTACGCAAAGTTTAACATTTACTTCTATTAACCCGAGGGGGTTTGGCGCCAACGGCAACACAAGAACAGTACAACAGATAGACGGTATTGATAATCAAGCGCCCGGTTTAAATTTCCCGGTAGGTAACATCGTAGGTATTAGTGATGTTGATTTGGAAAGCGTAGAAATTTTACCAGGCGCAGCCTCCGCTTTATATGGCCCTAATGCTATTCAGGGAATTATACTTATGAAGAGTAAGAGTCCTTTTGATTATCAGGGATTAACGGTTTCCGCACAAGTCGGCGTTAACCATGTAGACGAGGAAGACGATGATATGTCCATTTATAATAATTACCAACTTCGTTATGCTAAGGCATTTAATAATAAATTTGCTTTTAAAATAACCGCAAGTTGGCTCAATGCACAGGATTGGCGTTCTGTAGATTACCGAGATCAAGGTACGGATATTGTTGAACGAAGTGCAGATTTTGATCCTACCGACCCTAATTATCGAACTGGATTTAGAACATATAATGGTGTCAGTGTATACGGTGACGATATATTAAATGTAGGAGAGTTAGGCCAAGGCACCGGCGCTGAGGCGCTGTTGCCATTGGATTCTAGAGGTGATTTTAGTGTGCGGGGTTTTACTGAACGTGAATTTGTGGACAATGAAACAGAAAGTTTAAAACTAGGTGGCGCCCTACATTATAGACTGAGTGATGATATCGAAGCTCTTTTTCAATATAACGTCGGATTTGGGAGTACTGTATATACCGCGAATGATCGATTTGTTTTGGATGACTTCTCAATTTGGACTGCAAAAGCAGAACTTCGTGGCAGTAACTTCTATCTACGTGGCTATACTACCCGTGAGGATTCCGGAGATAGTTATGCTGCAAATACCCTAGCAACATTAATAAATGCTGAATCTTCCATCCCTGCTTATATCGAGACATTTGCTGGGGCAAGACTTCTAGGAGCTGATATTGACCAGTCACACGCCGCCGCATTTGCGGCTTCTGAAGCTGCAAGACTGGAGATAGGGACTGATGAACACAACCAACTTTTCAACGATTTACGCAATACGCCAATATCTCAAGGTGGTGCGCAGTTTTTAGACGAAACTTTTTTGAACCATGTTGAGGGAATGTATAATTTCTCAAATCAAATTGATTGGGCTGAAATTGTTGTGGGAGCTAATTTCCGTCAATATAATTTGCAATCAGACGGAACACTATTTGCCCTTGAAAATATAGATTCCGGTGATGAGTTCTCCTATTCAGAATGGGGAAGCTATGCGCAAGTGACAAAGCGTTTCTTTGATGATAAGTTAGATTTAACAGGATCTATCCGATATGATAAAAATGAGAATTTCAACGGTCAGTTTTCTCCTCGAGTTTCCGGAGTTTACACTGCTGCGGGAAATCATAATTTCAGGGCATCATTTCAACGAGGATTTAGGATACCTACAACGCAAGATCAGTTTATAAACCTTGACGTCTCAACCCGGAGACTGGTAGGTAGCAATGAAGACTTAGTTGACCAGTTTAATTTCAGGACTAATACAGTGTACACTACTGCAAGTGTTGAGGCTGCCAGGGCTTCAGGTAATGTTGATGATTTGGTCGTATGGACAGATTTTGATTTCGAAACCGAAAAGGTTAATACTTATGAGTTTGGGTACAAGGGACTGATTGATAATAAACTATTGATCGATGCTTACTACTATTTCAGCAGATATAATGACTTCATAACAGAAGTTGACCTTACTCAGACTGCTGTTAATAATGTAGGTACGGGGCAAACTCCACTCTATGACGGGCCCGCTGATCCTGAAGGAATTGTAGCTGAGACTACACTAGTTCAACGCTATGGTTTCGATGTCAATACTAACGAAACAGTAGATGCACAGGGTTTTGCTATAGGCGTTGAGTATGCTCTTCCCAAGGGTTATAGTATTGGGGGTAATTTTGCTTACAACGAGTTAATTGACTTAGACGATCTGGAGGCACAAGGTTTCATACCTCAATTTAATACGCCTGAAACTCGTTTTAATATCAAATTTGCAAACCGTAAAGTAACGGATAAACTTGGTTTTAATATCGTTTACAGATGGCAAGACGCATTCATTTGGGAATCTGCAATTGGTCGTGGCGTAATACCATCATTTGGGACGTTAGACGCCCAGGTAAGCTATAAAGTACCTAATCTTAAGTCCATTGTTAAAATTGGTGGATCAAATATTTTAAATGAGCGATATACCACTTCTTTTGCAAACCCTAGGATTGGCGCTTTATACTACGTCTCCATTACTTTTGACGAATTCTTCAATTAAAAGCTGAAAATATGACTATATATAAAAATATTTTATATTTCTTCTTACTGTTCGTAGTTATAACATTTGCCTGCGATTCAGAGGATGATCTTATTGATGATGTAAAAGCTGAAACACCCGCAACTTCGGATCCAGACCCCTTAACAGGAACCGCCGGTTCCGCTGATTTTACAACTTATGTTTCCTTCGGTAATTCTATAGCAGCCGGTTTAATGGACGCAGCGTTATACACCAGAGGCCAGGAGAGTTCGTTTCCTAATCTAATGGCAGCAAGATTCGCGCTTGCCGGGGGCGGTACCTTTGATCAGCCTGATATAAACAGCGCCAATGGTTTCAATACATCACTTAACGACATCACCAATGCTTTCGACCCCGAAGCTGCAGTTTTTGGTAGATTCTTTTTGGACCTTTCTATCCCAGGGCCAGTAGCCACAACATCGGCAGACCCCTTAAATTTTGTTGATGATCCGAGCAGTATCAGTAATTTGGCTATTCCTGGAATGAGAATGATAGAGCTCACAGTGGAAGGTTATGGAACGCTAAACCCATTTTATGCAAGGTTTACAACAGATCCTACAACTCAATCAGTGTTAGGACAGGGTTTGGCAAAGGCGCCAACTTTTATGACCTTCTGGCTTGGAAATAATGATGTTCTGTTGTGGGCTTCAAGTGGCGGTAGTGGTCCAATCGGGATCGACGCTATGGGTATGCCGGATCCGACTCAAGACGCGACTCCTAACGCCTTAGTTAGTACAGCAAGTTTTGATGCGACTATAGATGGATCCATGGCAGCTCTTTTCGGTACAAATCCAGACCTGAAAGGTGTTATTCTAAATATTCCCAATATCACTTTAATACCTTTCTTCCAGGCGGTCACTTGGAACGCTATTCCACTGGATGCGACAACCGCTGAAGTAAGTAATGCAGGATACGCTGGCTATAATGCAATTTTGGATGCATTAACCGATGCAGCAACCTTTGGCCCGTTGGCGATCACTCAGGATGAAGCTGATAAGCGTAAAATCAGTTTTACTGCTGGTGATAATCCTATCGTAATAGTCGATGACCAACTTACAGACCTTACGACTGCATTTGATTTCCTCACTACCGTCCCTGTAGAAATGGGAGGTATAACCGCAGAACAACGTGCTTCCTTAGAACCACTTGTCCTGGCAAGGCAAACAAAATCTGTTGTACAAGATCCTGGATTAGCCACTTTTGGCTTACCTGCCGAAATAGTGACTCTTTCAGCGGGAAGCCTTCTAGGAACACTGGCAGATCCTGATAACCCTGCCTCAGTTATTGGAGTGGGCGTACCTTTGGGAGACCAGTTTACTCTAACTACCGATGAAATAGGATTGCTACTGTCTAGGATAACCGCTTTTAATTCAAAAATTGCCAGTGTAGCGGATACCTATCCGGGCCTAGTCTTATTTGATGCCAATGCACTATTTACCTCAATAGCTGTCAATGGTGGTATTGAGGCTGACGGCTTTATGTATGCTCCTGATTTTTCGCCTAACGGAATTTTTTCTACAGATGGGATCCATCCGAATCCCGCAGGGCACGCAATTGTGGCTAATCAAATTATGGATGTCATTGAGTCAGAATTTGGAGCAGAGTTACCTGCATATGATGTAACTGATTTTACAACCGTTCTATCTCAATAAATTAAGAGTGTCGTAAGGAACAAAAAAAGGTGATTTCTAAAGGATCACCTTTTTTATAGTTTGTAACCAAATAGGCTTTTCTCTTTTATAGCGACAGATACTTTTCTAGGCACCATACTCTCCCACCCCTCCTCACCCGACTTTATCATAGCCAGAACGTTATCAGAGATAATATGCAGGTGATCCAGTGTTGGCCCTTCAATGTCAACGAGCTTATGATTGAACCGCAAATAGTCCAGTAATCCTTGTAGGTTTTCAGGAAGTTGAAAGTTCTCCAAAGTATACAGATTGTCGGAATCCTGCCGGTAAGAAGGGTACACATAAAGCGTAACATTATTCCCAAATAATGTTCCGAATGCCTCTAGAACTCCCCCCTTTAAATCTTGATAGTACGTCTCATCAAAAACCTTCTGAAGGTTATAAACCCCTAGTATAATGCCTATCTTCTTACCTCGTGTGATTGCTGAAATGTAATTAACGAGGCGATAATAACGTATATAATTTGAGATCATAACATTCTGTCCTAATGAGCAGATAATGTCAACTCTATTTAGGAAATCCTCTTCATCGATATGACCATCCGTGCTCAAGTCTGCAAGTGTTAATTCAGTAAGGACCACAATCTTTTCTTTATCTACATCCGGATCTTTCTTAAACTGCCTCCGCGCAGAAATAAGCATATCCACATTCACATGTGTTACCGGTCTGAAGCGCCCCCTTAACATTAGCACATTTTTTTTATAAAGAAATTCAGAAGGCTGCTGAACGCTACCGTCAGCTCCGAATATGGCAACTCGGGTCATACCATTCTTTACAAGCTTTAAGCTCATAATACGATTATCTACGGTTTTAAAGTCAGGTCCAGCTATCCTGAACATATCGATCTCAATCCTGCCTTTCGCTAACTCATCTATCAATGAATTGAGAAAACCATCACCTACTTCTTTATGAAATAAACAAGCATAAATCAGATTAACGCCAACTACGCCAACGGCATATTGCTGCAGTATAGCATCATTGTCATGCATCTTAATATGGATGACACATTCATTCAAGGGACCTTCAGGCCTCATCTGAAACCTTACTCCTATCCACCCATGTGCCTGATTGGTTTTGTTATAGTTCAACGCTTCTACCGTATTGGCAAAAGCAAAGAACCTTGTTTCTTTAGCTCTATGCGGAAGTCTCTCCGATAACAGGCGATACTCCTTTTCCAACATTTTTATCAGTCTGGCTTCACACACATAACGCTCGGAAGTGCCATAAATAGCATCGCTAAAGCTCATATCATAAGCTGACATTGTTTTTGCGACCGTACCGGAGGCTCCACCAGCCTTAAAAAAATTAGCGGCTACTTCCTGACCTGCTCCTATTTCTGCAAATGACCCATAGATATCCTGCCGAAGATTAATTTCAAGCGCCTTTTCTTTAGTTGAAAAATTTTGGAGATTATCCATTAGAGAGTGATATTTTTATAAAACTAATCTGAAAATCAAAACATACCAATCATCTGGGTTTTAAGTTGGTTCAATTGTGGTCAGTCTTTTTTTAATGTTTAAATGGTTTTGTTATCTTAATCTTTTGTTGATATTGTTTTTCTGACTTATGGAAGTATTAGACTTCATTACACTACTGGTAATAATGGCGGCAGTTTTTACTCTTATCAATGTAAAATGGCTTAAGCTACCCTCAACTATAGGCCTGATGCTTTTAGCTCTAGGACTATCGGTATTCATTATTCTTGGAGAGTGGGTATTCAGAACTCTCAACGAACTTGCTACCAACTTAATGACAGAATATGATTTTTCGGATGTACTATTTCAGGTAATGCTTAGTTTTCTCCTCTTTGCAGGTGCACTGGAACTCGATTTGAGAAAGCTTGGCGAAGAGAAGTGGCCAATTTTTGCTTTAGCAACCATCGGCGTTGTGATTTCCACATTTTTCACCGCCACTGCTATTTATTATCTTCTGCCACTGGTTGGCCTTCCTTTAGATTATATTTATTGCTTGATCTTTGGGGCTTTGATTTCCCCTACTGACCCAATATCGGTGCTGGCAATGATGAAGAAGACATCAGTCTCTAAAAACCTTGAGTCACAAATTGCGGGAGAATCACTTTTCAATGACGGTGTTGGCGTTGTTGTTTTTTTAACAATTCTTTCAATAGCAATGAATGGTGTAGAAAATTTTGAACCCCTACATGCATTACAGCTTTTCGGCGTAGAAGTCATCGGGGGCATGGCTCTGGGCGCCGCCATAGGTTCTTTCGGTTTATACCTTTTAAAAATCATTGACAATGAACATACTGAAATAGAGGTATTGGTAACGTTAAGCATGGTACTTGGCGGCGCAAGTATTGCAGAAATGCTGCATGTATCCGGGCCATTGGCAATGGTTGTCATGGGTCTATTTGTTGGCCGAAAAGGACGTAATAAAGAGTTGGAAAATGTCGCCGGCGATTATGTATATAAATTCTGGCACTTAATGGATGAAGCAATGAACGCCATTCTATTCATTCTGATAGGGCTTCAAGTGATAGTTATTCATTATGAAGTAGACTATTTCTACGGAGCAGCGTTCGCTATATTATCTGTGCTACTATCACGTTTTCTAGGTGTAGGCCTTCCAATATCTGTTATGCGACTAAAAAGAAAGTTTCCACCTTATACGATCCGTATTTTAACCTGGAGCGGACTGCGAGGTGGAATTAGCGTAGCGCTAGCCCTTTCATTATACGAAACTACTACATTCAATACACGAATAGTAGATGTTATCATTACGATGACCTACTGTACTGTATTATTTTCCATTTTAGTACAAGGTTTAACTGTGGGTAAACTTTTCGAGAAGTTCAATGCCGCTAACGACCATAGCTAATTGAATAGGTTAACCTGCAAAATATCATTTATGACCTTTGTACGGGTTTAACTTTTGAATGAATTTAAATTTCCATAATTTCAGCGGTTTAAATTTATATAATGGCAAACAGAGGAGGTTTTTCAAGTAAGTTCGGTTTTATTATGGCTGCGGCCGGTTCGGCTGTTGGCCTTGGTAACATCTGGGGATTCCCCTATGAGGTAGGCCAAGGTGGAGGAGCGGCCTTTGTCGTCATATACCTATTATTTTGCTTTATCCTGTGCTTCCCAGTTATGGTTACTGAGATTGCCATAGGTAGAAAAACACAAAAGAATCCAGTTGGGGCTTTTAACAGCCTTGGATACAAAAATTGGAACATCGTTGGTAGGCTAGGAATATTTAGTGGTGTACTTATTCTTTCCTTCTATAATGTGATCGCCGGTTGGGCATTTGGGTACATTTTTGAAATGGTAAGCGGCAATTTTGGTATTGCAGAAAAGTTTGGTGAATACATAACTCAAGTATTTAAGGTTGGCGCTTACGGCATTATTTTTATGACGGTTACCGCCTATGTCGTTTCAAAAGGCATATCCGGTGGAATTGAAAGAGCAGCCAAATTATTAATGCCCACCCTGATCGGCATGATGTTGATTTTGGTTATATATTCACTTACACTGCCTCATTCAATGGATGGCTTAAAATTCTATCTGATACCTGATTTTAGTAAGCTGTCCGGATCAGTCATATACAATGCAATGGGTCAGGCATTCTTTTCCCTCTCATTAGGTATGGGAGCCCTAATTACCTATGGAAGTTATGTTGGCAAATCCGATAATATTATAAGTTCGGCTGCATTTATTACACTTGCCGACGTGGGCATAGCGCTATTGGCAGGTCTCATGATATTCCCGCTTATAGGTTATATGAGTGCAGGAACCATGGAAGGAGCAGGGCGAGGACCTGGCCTTATATTCGTCACACTGCCTCAAATCTTTGGAACCATTGGTGGTGGATTGGGAATTGCCTCAGGTACCATATTTTTTGTCCTCCTGTGCTTTGCGGCACTTACGTCAACGGTTTCATTGCTAGAAGTCCCCGTAGCTTATGTCGTTGATGAAATGAAAATCAGAAGAGCAAGAGCGGTATGGTTAGTCGCCGCGTTAATCTTCGTAATCGGAATTCCATCACTGATTGGAAACGGGTATTCCGATTTTTTTAGTACAAATTTTATAACGTACAAAGAGGGTGGTCAAGATACAGATTTCCTTTCCTTTGTTGCAGCGCTTGCTAATGATAGTATTTTACCACTTGGGGGTTGCCTAATTTCCTTCTTTGCAGCGCATGTTTGGAAAAAGCATAACCTGGATGAAGAACTATCCATAGGAGCGCCAGGATATAAAGGGTCTTTTGTCCAAAAATACTTGAACTTTGCTATTGGCTATTTTGCACCAATAGTACTCACATCAGTATTTATCTTTACTGTCTTGTTCAAGTTTTTTGGAATACAGATTCTTTAGAAATTAAGTTACGAACTTATTAGCTGCTTCGGTTTTGAGGCTGTTCCACGCCTCTGGCGTAGGAGGATTACCTTTTTCAAAATTTTCGATTAACCAAAGTACAATTTCCTTTTTAAATCCGAACTGTTCCATCAGTTCCTCACAAAAAGCAATTTCACTCTCCTCAACCACACCATCTGCATATACCATGATTACCAGGTCATACAGCTGATTCATTTTTTGATCATGACCTTCTGGCACTTTTAACTTTACCTCTTTTTCACTTTGAATAAGAGTTGCTATTTGTCTGTCTTTCAAGCCATATTTTGCCCCAATTTTATAGAGCATTTCCTCTTCTGTACTGTGCAGATGACCATCCGCCTTGGCCAAAGCAATAAGATTTCGAACGTGATTCTTTTTAAATGAAAGATATTGATGTTCAAAGAAACCGATCATAACGGTAGGATTTAATTCAATAGTCTTTTAAAGTAGCTAAATTCTCTTGGCAATAAAAAATGAAATGACCTGCGATGCTCAAGTTTATCACACGTGCCAAATGTGAAAATCATGCTCAAAAAATAATGAACCTCATATTTGCATTTAGGTCAAGTCGAGGCTTTACTTGTCTACTCATCCCTCAGCTCACGCCTTATAATCTTACCAACATTAGATTTTGGCAGCTCTTCTCTAAATTCAATAAATTTAGGATTCTTATATCTCGTTAGGTTTTCCTGGCAGTAACCGCGAAGTTCATCCTCGGTAAGCGCAGGATC
>CALBPF010000312.1 GCA_937899105.1 uncultured Flammeovirgaceae bacterium
CATCAACTAAGATTCTCTTATGGTGTATAGTTCTTGTATTTTTTCTTGCCACTTGTACCGCTAAGAAGATAGACGAAAACCCCTTACTTCAATTTGCTTTTTTAAAAGATGAGGTCAGAATTAATCCTGAATTTCGAGGGATTTGGAGATCTATCGGGAACGGCTATTTGGTGGACGCCTCCGGAGATAGTATCAGATTATATAGCTACACTAAAGGCTTTTGTTATAAAGAGAAGAATGACTATCTGGAAGGACTTCTAAATACTCAGACCAAATTTCACATTAGCCATGATACATTGCGGATCTTCCTAACAGACTTTGGTGAGAAGACTCAGTACCTTCAATCGGCTAAGGCTTTTTTAAAAGTAGATAACTTGCCGGAAACATGCATTTCTTTTTTGCAGATGCAATCTCTGGATTCCGAGCAATTGCTAGCGCTTTACCTTGAAACCATGCAGGAAAACTATGCTTTTGCTGATGAGCGAAAACTAAGCTGGGAAGACATCAGAAAAGAATTTAAAGCAAGAATCAATGCAGGTACAGCGAGAAAAGAGCTCTTTGAAGTGATGGGAGAAATTGCTACTCTGACACATGACCAGCATACTAAAGTTATTAGAGAAGATGGGGCCTCCAGACAGTATAGGGTAACTCCTTCAGCCGTACTGGTTCAAAACGTTTTTAACGAACAAGACACCGTCCGGGATCTGAATGAATATTTCAGTTTATTCTTCAAGAACAACTACCAAAATATATCAGATTCTTTACTTCAGGGAAAGGGTGACAAGGTTGCCAACGGCAAGATAGAATGGGGAAGTTTGAACGACGCTATTGGTTATGTTCATATACATTCATTTGCAGGGTTTTTAAGTAGTGAATTCACCAGAAAACAGCAAATAGATAGTCTGAATGACTGGATGCCGCATATCATTACTTCCTTACAAGACAAGGAAGCTTTGATAGTGGATGTGAGTTTCAATTTTGGTGGATATGATGCAACGGCGCTTACTGTTGCCAGTTATTTCACAGATGCTCAGGTTTTTTCTCATACAAGTCAAGTCTATAATAACGGTGAGTTTTACGATGAGGACAATGTTATCGTTTATCCCAGCGATTCAAAATCATTTACTAAGCCTGTATACGTGCTGATGACGGACATTAGTAGAAGCGCTGCAGAAAGTTTTACTATGATGATGAGTGCCTTACCCAATGTCAAGTTGGTAGGTACGCCTACATTGGGAACGCTATCAGGAATGCTTGGAAAATCAATAGGCAGCTACTATACCACTTATTCAAACCAAAGATTAGTTACACCTGAAGGAGAGCATTACGAAGTTGTGGGCGTACAACCCGATATTGAGCTTCCTATTTTTTCTGAAGATAGCATCTTTCAGAGTCATAAGATCGCAGTTAGAAAACTAGCGAAGATCATAGAGAAAGAATTAGAGCTTTAAAAAGAAGATAATGTTCAGCTATTAATAGCTCTAATGTCAGCTTATCTCAATATTAACACTATTAACTTCCTGAATCTCTCAGGCTCTGTGCAGTGTCTGCTACTTGGACTTCTGCTTCTATCCCGTAAAGTGCGACATACACTGCCTAATAAATTGCTCGCCTTAGCCATCATTTCTGTAAGCCTGCATGTCATTTATCTGATGATCATCGATCTCGATCTGGAAAGAAGATATCCCTTTTTACTATGGTTTCCTTATTCGTACCTGACGGCGCTTGGTCCATTGGTGCACCTGTACGTCAAGTCGTTGACGACCGAGAATTTCAAGATCAGTTCAAGTGACTACCGACTGTTTATTCCGGTTGGACTGGAGGTAGGCTTGCAATTAATTCAGATAGGTTATGGTATTTATGTGAATGAGTTACCCTATAACACTCCATATAGCACGGCCTTTACCATTTTGGGGTTTCTTGTTGGCGCTGCCCTTATTTTTTATTATCTCAAGAGATCAATGCAGCGGCTACAAAGTCATAAACAATGGTCGAAAGCTAATTTTTCAACCATAGATTTCATCACTCCTGGTTGGTTGTATGAATTACTCAAGTACTACAGAGTAATATGGCTGCTCTGGGTACCATTTGCCATCGTCTTTATTTTAATATTTAGATTTCAATGGCAGTATTTGATCCTTATAATTATTGCCTACGCTCTCCTACTGTCGATCACTTATCTTACCTATTGGATTGGGATCAAAGGTTTTAGTCAAATGGATCTGATCAAACCAGCTAAAAATGAATCTGATACCAAATCAGAAAGCGCTTATGCGAAGTTAACCGGCTTGCAAGTGAAAGAATACTTATTTCAAATCAACGAGATTATGCAAAAAGAAGAATTATTTCTTGAGCAAGATCTGGATTTAAGAGGTCTGGCAAAGCGTGTGGGCGTTGAAGCCAATTTGCTTTCCTATTTACTCAACCAACATTTAGGTAAGAGCTTTTACCAGTACGTTAATACTTATCGTGTAGAAGAGCTGAAACGGCGGCTGAAGTCTGTAGAATTTAAGCGCCTGTCATTGTTGGCCATAGCATTAGACTGTGGATTTAACTCAAAAACTTCCTTCAATCGTATTTTTAAGCAACATACGCATATGACACCCAGTCAGTATCAAAGAAAAGTATCCAATGTATAGGTATCAACCTATCCATTGGTACGCTAAAATAATAGCGGAGAATCATATTTACAGTTTAACAATATATTAAGAAATATGATTCGTTTAATTTCAGTTTTGGTGGTGGTGTTCAGCAACTTGTTTACCTATGGTCAGCCTGAAAAAATTCCGCTAGAACAGTTTGTTGGATACTATGACGTGGGTGTGAAACCCAATAGCCCCTTTTTTAAAAGCAGATGGTACCTTCGTGAGGGCAAATTGTACACTATATATGATTCGGACCAGGACCGTTTATTTGAACCTTACGAAAATGGGGTGTTTAAATCTCACATTGTATTCGATGAGAATGATCTACCGGCGGTTAAAGACGATACCACCTATTATCTGGTCCTTAACTTTCAGGCCGACAAGCTTCAAAGTTTTAAAGTCATTCGTCCGAGAAGCGAATGGCCAACAGACTTGTATGGTTATCGAAATGAAAAACTTAGCAGGCTTGCTCTTGACACGGAATTTGAATTGACGGAATATCACAAGACCGGGCATTTTACTATAAGATATAGCCTCCAAGACAACAACTTGGTCGGGCATATTGGAAAATCCCTGGAAAGCCGATACAATGGTCTGCTAAAGGATTTCAAAATGGATACGCTTCCTGTAACGCGCATCAACATTTATCCTGATCTGGGTACCTACCACAATGCAGTACTCACTCCTGGCGCTCCCAGTTGGCAAATGGGGAGGGTTTGGGACAAAAATGACATTCGAATGTTATCACCTGCAACCGCTAAGGAAATTACAGGTGAGGAAATGGATCTTAACGAGCTGGTACTTCATGAATTTGTTCACAGCCTTCATCTTAATCTCATCAAAGATGGCACGCGAGTGCCGGGGTGGTTTTGGGAAGGTCTCGCCCTTTATAAGGGTTGCTGCCAGTGGACTGAAAGTCCGTTTGAACTGGACTATATAAAAAAGAAAAAATACCCGGCTCTTAGCAAAATTGAAAAGGACCGTACAAGTCAAATGAAATATGATTTGGGCTTTTACATTCTCGAATTTATAGATAAAAAGTACGGTTGGGATAAAATATTGGAACTGATACAGTCCAATGGCGATATAAAATTGTCGCTAGGGCTTACCGCAAGACAGTTTGAAAAGGAGTTGTACCAATATTTACAAGTCGAATATGCAAAATGATTTTTAGCAGTTCGAAAACTAAGGTAATGTGCTGCAAGATTTCATTCCTAAAATACAACATATATCAGGTGTATGGCTAAATACCATCGAGATAACCAATACGCTTAGTGAAGAAAGCTTTCATTCACAGTTTGGGTACCTCGGGAGGCTACTTACGGATGAGTCTGCACACATTGCTTTAGCAGAACAACAACGGTTGACCTTAGAAAGTCTGGTTAGCTTTTTTTAGGAAGTTGAAAACCGAATTCCTGGAAGGCGGAATACGGTCATATATGTCCCAAATCATAATCTGGGACCTATTTGACTTTTAAGTCTGATAAGTACCAGCGTTATTCGGCAGCATGAAAACATTTACTGTCATTCTGCTTACGTGGATGTGTTGTTATAACAACACAGCTCATGAACCAAAACAAGAAATAATTTTTCCGGATTTCTATCTTGAATACTCTATTCGCAGTTTCCTGGACAGGCCAACCGGAGCTATAACGCAAGAAGATTTGGAATCAATGAACAGATTTGTGGCTGTAGGTCGGGGGATTGCAAATCTCGAAGGGCTGCAGTATGCTACCAACCTAAAAAATCTTTATTTAGACAACAACAAAATCTCCAATTTACAGCCCTTATCAAACTTAACTCGGCTAGAAGTACTGAGTTTAAATGGGAATGACATATCAGATGTAAGCCCGCTGGAAAATCTCTTAGATGTAAAACGCCTGGCCTTGGACAGAAATAATATAGCCGACATTTCTGCACTCTCCAATCTGAAAAACCTGGAAGGCGTCACCTTCAATTTTAATGAAATCAAATCCATTGAAGTAGCGGGTAACTGGAATAAGCTCACCCACTTTAACATGGCTTTTAATCAACTTGAAGATTTAAGTCCTTTGAAAGAACTTACCAACCTTTACGGTATTTGGATACCTGAAAATCAAGTGAACGATATTTCAATACTGCGTGATTTATCTAATCTTCACATACTTGTTCTCGAGAAGAATCCCGTTAAGGAAATCTCGGTGTTGTCAAGACTTCGAGAACTTGTCCAGTTAAACTTAATGCAAACTGAAATAAAAGACTTTACTCCCATTTCGCAGCTCCCTAATGTGGGGGTTTTGGTATTGAGAGATAACAACATTTCGGATATTTCATTTTTGAAGCATAATACGAGTATCGAGTGGCTTGATCTTCGTGATAATAGGTTAACTGATATATCTACCATGGAAACACTCCCTAACCTCAGGAAGCTATTTTTGTCTGGTAACCAAATAAGTTCAGGGGTGCCCTTGGCAGGGCTTAGCCAGTTAAGGTGGCTTGATATTCAGGATACTGAGATTCAAAGTCTATGGCCATTATATAACCTCGAGAATTTGACAGATCTAACCGTGGCCGGGCTGAATTTGTCAACTACTGAAAATCAGGTTGTAGTTGAAAGAATGGTAAGCGTCGGTGTTCAGGTTTTGAAGGAGCCATCAATAATTAACTCTATATTTCAGTTGGAACCAAGTAGGTCGAACTGATCTTTTTAAGGTGTTTTTGGGCTGAGCGTTGGTAACTTTTTTTTGATGCCCTAACTTCCCATTCAGGACGTTAGTATCAAATGGACTTAGAGTTTAACTGGATCAACATCTTAATACTTTTTGGAGCGCTTCACGGGCTGATCTTTGGCGTCATTTTATTATTCAATAAAAAGCATCCGGGAGCTAAATTCCTGGCAGCTTTTATGTTTATCCTCTCTTACAACGGGTTCGAAACCTTTAACTGGAGTTCCGGCCTGGACAGCTTCGTATTTGATTTGTTTTCATTCGTTTGGATTTATGGTTTTGGACCGAGCTTATATCTCTATGTGCGGGCCTTACTCAAGCCTGATCAGCCGCTATCCATTCGCAAAGCTCTGATTTACTACTCACCGATGATTTTTCAATTCGCAATGAAGGTTCTAATCTTGTCTCTTTATATCTACGTATTGCTAAACGAAAATCAAGATCTGAGCTCAGAGTTACTGACGTACTTGATCACGTTCTATATTTGGTACAGTGAGCCCATAAGTGTTGTAGTTTTTCTTTTATATGTGGGTTGGTCCATTAGATTATTCCTGAATTTTAAAAATGAGCATATAGCAAACCCCAGCCAGCAGATAGTAAATACCTGGCTTAAAGCGCTACTTATCTGCATGACCGTATTTGGTCTTTTATGGCCGCTTACTTTGATTAGCGCATCTTTTATTGATGTCGACGGAGATACTTACTATTACCCCATTGAACTCCTATTAGTTTTCTTTGTTTATTGGATCGCCTTCGTGGGTTATCATAAAATAAGGTTGATTAATCCCGTAAAAAGCAAAATTCAGCACATTGAGTATTCAGACGCTGAACAGCATCTCATTGCTTTGAAGAAGGTCATGGAACGTGAGAAGCTTTATCTGGATCCGGAGTTGAACAGGAATAAAGTGGCCAGGCATTTAGGAGTTAGTGCAAAACTTGTATCGGCGGTTTTAAACCAACATGCCAACCAAAACTTTAACGATTTTGTCAATTGTTATCGTGTGGCTGAAGTCATCGATAAACTAAAATCAGGTGAAAATAATCATTTAACGATTTCTGGTATTGCTTTCGACTCGGGCTTCAACTCACAGGCCACTTTCCAACGCGTTTTTAAATCAATTAAGGGGATGAGTCCTAAAGAGTTTCAGAATTTAGTACTCGAAAAAACAGATAAGTAGTTCTCAAATCTGGTTTTGAGAGGACACTTGCGGTGAAAGTTTTGATATTGCCTTAATCTTTTAGCCACACTTAATAATAATTTATACAGGATGTAATGAAATTCAACATCATCGTACTTCTACTCACCAGTCTTTTTCAGGTACAACTCGCTACAAGTCAGTCAGCTCCATTTCAAAAATTGATTGAAGAACGTTTCTTGTCTTTTCCAAATAATGCCGAGGTGGCTATCGGCATAGTTGACGGAAATAATACCTACAAGCTTGGTTATCAAGTAATGGATGGGAAATTGATAGCGGTTGACAACGCATCTACCTTATATGAGATAGGTTCTATTAGCAAAACATTTGTAGCGGCACTTTTAACAAACGAGATTGAAAAGGGAACCATGTCATTGGAAGACCCTATTCAAACGCATTTTTATTTAGAAATAAAGAAGGACAGTTATCAAGGCCAAACACTTTCTCTATTACATCTGGCTACGCATACTTCAGGGCTAAAGAAGAACCCTTTAACTGGTTACAAGCGATATTCGAATTACCTGAGTAAGGTTGAATTGGATTATGTGCCTGGGAAGAACTGGGAGTACAATAATATGGGAGTAAGCCTATTGGCAGAATTATTAGCAGAGAAGAATAATTCTACCTGGAGTGATGTATTAAAGGAAAATATTTTAAAACCACTTGAAATGACCAATACCTATTCTAATATGCGTGAAGCTCCTGAAACTGGTCGTGTACAGTGTGTGACCAAGAATGGAACTAAAGGAGATTGCTACTTTCATAAAATGGGATCATTTCACTGGGCCAGCGGTGGTATAATTTCAAATGTGGATGATATGACGAAGTGGCTAAAGGCCAATATGGGTAAGAACATCGAAAATGATTTGAATTTTATCAAGAATGCACACGATCCTTTAGCAGATACCACCGGTGTTGAATTCTATACCAGGTACAATCCTACCCAGGGTATAATCTGGCAACATTTCAGAGCGGAATCAGGAAACAGAATCATTTGCCATGCAGGGGAAATGCCTCAGCAGTCATCTTTTATTGCTATGGATAAAGAAAAAAAGCGGGGAATTATTATTCTAACAAATGTCAACGGCGCAAAGCTTTTCGTAAATCCTCAAACTCCTGAGATGACCAATAAAAAAATAGTACTGGCGCTGGAGATTTTAGGTATGTGAAAGTGATGAGTAAAAAGACTACATAAATCCGTTTAATATTCAATGCCATAAAGATATGTTCGTGCTTCCCAGCGGATTAGGGAATCTCATCATAGTGATGTTGAACAATAGCGGTATTTCTGATCAAAGTCACTAATGGAGCTAGTCCATTAGCATTGAATAGTAATCAGTCTTTCAGATTGTTTTCGCTTTTGATAAGGTCTAATACGTATTCCAGTTGCGAATTTGTATTATTCAACTTATCATCGAGTGTCTCTGGTACGTAATAATCAGGTTCTACACCTCTTCCTAGCTCGACATCCGGATTAACATTTAGCTGATGTCTGACCAAAGGTATTTCTAACATCAGTTTAGTATTTGGAAGAGTTACAAAAGATCTTTCCATACTTGTATTACCATAGTATCCTCCTCCAGTTTCTTCACCCACCATTATGGCAACACGATTTGATTTCATCATAGCCACAAAATCAGATGTTGCTGAAAAGCTTCCTCCATTCGTTAAAATATAGACTGCTCCCTTAAACTGGGGCTTGGTTGGTTTATATGGGTTTGTCATGAACAGTCCTGTTAACGTGTATGTATAATCATTTTTCTTTTTCATCTTGTTGGAGCCCGGCAACCAAGTGTGTAACCACTTCCGGTTTAAAAACCTCATAGCGGGATGAAGCTTTTGATATTGATAGTAGGGCGATTTTTTGGAGAAAATGAAATCTGCTTGCCTAGCAAGAACAAACTCCTCATCAACAAAGTAGGAAAGCAAAACCCAGGGAACTTTACCACCACCATTATTTCTAACGTCAATAGTTAAGTTATCTACAGCAGCCGAATCTATGGAGTCAAATAGTTCTTGTAGTCTACTTTCAAAACGAATGGTTTTCCCTGCTTCCTTCCAGTCAAAAAAGCGCTTCACCTTTAGAATAGCAGTTGAAATACCTTCGTCAAATTGAAGTGTAAGGTTCCTAGGATCAGCCATTTTCTTAGATCCGGTATTTAGCGCTATTTGTTCCGAAGATACCGACGGCAGTGTTACTTCTTTTTTGTGTCCATTAGGTTCTTTTATTTTCAATTTGAATTCATCCGTAGTTTCAAAATATTGTGGGTAGAGATCAGTAAAATAATTGTCCAGCATAAAGGATTTTCCAGTAGTTATGAAACCATCTCCTGGTAGGAACCTCATGAGTGAAGAAACCAGAGAGTCCATACTGATACCATTAATAGACAGGATCTCATCCTGTGGTTTAATCAATAAGGAATCATCGCTGAGGTTTGCACGACAAAATGCTCGTTGGTTATGGAGCATCAATTTCAGGGGCAATAACTTTTTAGATCGGCCATTTTCAGGAGGCACGATCCAGGTATGTCCACAACCAAAAAAGGAGATTACCGGGGCCAGTGTTCGGATGAACTCTTTCTCTGTCAGTGGAACGGTGAGCGAGGTTTGTACACGGTCAAATACTTCATTCATTTCCTCATTGGATCGATACCAATAAAGGCCAGGATGGAAGTCTTCAAGACTTCCTCGGAAGATCTTAAAATCTTCTTGTAATTCGTGCGCAGTAAATTTTTGTGTTGGCTGAGAATAAGCAGGTATTACTACACTAGAGAATAGAATCAGAAGAATTTTCATCTTTTTACAGTCATCAATGGTTACTTCTTAAAAATATAGTATTCATTAGTTATACAAAAGTAAATTATATATTATATTTACTTTTGCATAACTAATATAATGAACAAAGGAAATTATCTTGGTGAATTTGAAGAACTGATTTTGCTGGCCGTTGCCTCATTAGAAAATAATGCTTATGGCGTATCTGTCATGAAATACATTGTTGAGGAGACAGGTAGGAGTGTCAACATAAGTGCGGTACATCAGGGACTGAAAAGACTGCAACGAAAAGGCTTTGTACAATCGACCGTTGGTGGAGCAACCCAGGTGCGAGGGGGTAGGAGGAAACGGTTTTTTGAGCTCACCAATAGTGGTCGGGAAACACTACAGGAAATAATGAATCTTAAAATTCAACTTTATTTAAAAGTGCCATATTTCAACCTAAAACTCACCTGATGAGCGAACATCCACCAAAGTGGGCAGATGGCTTCTTAAAGTGGTACTGCGATCCTGAGTTTCTGGAAGAAATTCAGGGTGATGCTCACGAGTTATATTTTGAAAGACTGGAAAAGGAAGGAAAAATCCGTGCTGATTGGAAATACATCATTGATATTATTCGATTTTTTCGATGGTCGAATATCCATAAGATTAATAACGAACAAAGACCCAGTTACATGGACGTGTTGTGGGGCTTGAATGTTAAAATGGCTTGGAGACACGCTGCCAGAAACAAGCTGGCATTTATCACTAAAACATTAACTCTTTCTATTAGCCTGGCGTTTGCGCTGCTTCTGACAGCTTTTATTATTCAAGAATATTCCTATGATCAGCATATCAAAGATTATGATAGAATTTATCGTGTAAGTACAAAGATCAAAATTGGTGACGATGTTTTGAATTTTGGGGGCTCGCCTGAGGCCTTGGCACAGGTTCTGGTCGATGAGATTCCGGAAATTGAAAATGCCGGTTGGTACCAAGATGAGCTTTTGAATTGGAGAACTGTATTTGAAGTAAATGAAAATAAATATACCAATGAAAATGCAATTGCAATTACTTCGAGCCTTGCTGAAATCCTTGATATCCGGTTTTTAATCGGAAGCCATGAAGCGCTGGACGAACCTTATACAATCGTTCTCACGGAATCTACCGCTAGAAAATTTTTTGGCTCAAAGGATGCGGTAGGAGAAACCGTCTATTTCATGGGTTTCCCACTTAATGTAGCGGGTATAGTGAGAGATCCGGTAGCTCCATCTCATCTTACTTATGATTTAATGCTGAGTCCTGAAGGACACGATGGCCTATTTTGTGAATGCTGGGATAATATCACCCCCTCCACTTACATCAAGCTGAATCACGGAACCAATATTCAACAGTTAAAAGCAAAGATTACTGAACTATTAGAGAGACATGAATTAGAAGTAGCAAAAGGTGTCCCGCTTTCGGATAAAGAAATAGTGTTGACCCCTATTATTGAAAACGTTGCAGATATTCATTTAGGGGATCCACTCGTTGAGGACATGGCAGTAAAACGAGATCCTACCAATCTGTACCTATTGGCGGCCATATTGCTTTTTTTTTACCTTTCATGTTTTGCTAATTATCTCAGTCTTTCATTATCTGACATTACCGCCGGTTCAAAAAAACTCGGTGTTTTGCAGGTATTCGGTGGAGCAGCCGCAAGTGCAAGAGAAATAGTTTTATCAAATTCGCTCGTTATTTTACTGTTTGTCATCCCGTTAGCCGGTCTCTTTCTTTTATTGGGTAAAAATTATGCTCACTCTACGCTTAGCATTTCTTTAGAAATGGAAACATTCATTTCTGTTCCTTTTTTACTTGTATTGGGCCTATTGATGCTGGCGGTAATTCTTTTATTTAAAATTAGCGTCCCTACTCTTGGCAGTACAAGTGGCATTCTCAAAATGCTGAAAGGTAGGTTTTTAGAAAACTATAGCGGCCTTCAAACGAAGCAGATATTAGCTGGAGCACAGCTTTCATTTTCAATTATTATGATAGCCCTTATGTTTCTTATTACCGATCAGTTTGAATTTATAAACTCAGCGTATAAGGGGTTTGAAGATCAAAATACATTGGTAATTAAAGTGCCAGACGGAAGCTTTTTAGAGACCAGGGAGCTGGAAGAGTCCCTTCAAAAGGTAACTGGAGTGCGTGAAGTAGCGTCCAGCTCCTTTTACACAGACAGGATTAAATGGAAAAACATATTCAATATCGATACAGATGCAGGAATCAAAAAGGCTATTGTAAGTTATGAATACTGGGGTTATGATTTTGTCGGGCTATTGGGCCTTAAGATTATTCAGGGCCGCGATTTTGATCCTAACAGAAAAACCGATTTATATGGGGCTTACCTCATAAATGAAACTGCGGCCGACTTCTTTGGCTGGGAAAATCCAATTGGGAAACACATCTCGGGCCCACTGACTACCCGGATTCAACATGAGGGAACAGTAGTAGGTGTGGTAAAAGACTTTAATACCTCTTCACTTCATGAAAAGGTAGAGCCAATGATAGTTTTCGTTGGTACGGATGAGTGGTCTACAGAATACCTTTATGTCAAACTGGACCCATTAAAGCCGACAGCAGTAATAAGCCAAATTGAAAAAGAGTATCAGAATTACTTCAGTGAAACTCCTTTGGACTGGGAATATCTTGATACTCAATTAGCCAACCTGTACCAGGAAGATTCGCAAGTAGCCTCTATTTTTGAAGTTGGATTGTTGATATCTATTTTAGTTTCCTGCTTACAGATATTTAATATGTCAGCCTTTCTTGTTCTTTTAAGGGCAAAGGAAATGGGAATTCGTAAAATTATCGGTGCAGCTCCACTTCATTTATTTGGTTTACATATCAAGAGCTTTATAAAGTTTACCTTTTTGGCTCTAATTATAGCCTGGCCATTAATTTACTTACTCTCCGGTTATTGGTTGAACAACTTTGCCTATCGTATAGATCTAAGTTTATGGTACTTTTTAATACCAATGCTCATCACCGCAATTATCATCTTGATTACCTCTGGGTTCCACGGTATTAAAAACTCAAGAATCAACCCCATTGAAATCTTAAACCAGGAATAGTATGAAACGAGAGCTTTTAGGGCTTACGATTCTGTTTGCTTTAATATATAGCATGAATGCATTATGCCAAATTAAGGACGACTATGCTATAGTTGGAAGAGTGATTGATGAGGCTACCGGCGCACCATTACCATTTGCTACGGTTTCCTTAAAGGATAAATCTGACGGAACAGTAACTAACCCTGATGGAGAGTTCAACTTATTTCTATCTGAGTATAAACTGCACGAAGATACGCTGGTAGTCAGCCATATTGGTTATGCTAACACGTATATGCCTGTTAAGGAGGCTCTTAACACAGCACCTTTGCTATTTAGCTTAAGTGAGAACGTACTGGAATTGGAAGAGGTTCAAGTGCAGGTAGAGCGCCTGGATCCAAAACAAATTATGCAAAGCAGTTATGATGCGTTAGGGAGCAATCATAATACACAACCCTTTATCTCTAAAGCTTTCTTCAGCAAGCACCGAGGTTTTGGATCCCGGACTACAAGCGAACCTTTCCGACAGAAATGAGAAGCGAAAAATGTTTTACTTAAAGGGGTCCGAGCAAGTAACAATTATATCAACAAGCTTTTAACACCTGTATTGGATCGCCATAATTTCCTTCGACTCGGGCTAGAACACAACTTTTGGGCGAGAAAGATGAAGAGTGATTTGCTTGATCCAAAGAAAGAGTATCAGTTGGAAGATGTTGTTTTTAAAAATGAACTGCCGCTTTATGTTGTCAGCGCTACGGATACAGCTGCTAAAGATGCTCTGGCCGAGCAGCACAAAGATATGCGTTTTGAGTATACCCATCGGTACTATGTTGATATTGAGACGTATGCTATTCACAAAATAGAATATACAGAAAGACCGTTAGAAGGCATCTATGTAGGTATTGAAGGTCCCTACCCCGGCGATACATTGTTTTATAGCAAGAAGGGATGGAGTGGAATTTATGAATTTGACCGGTACGAGAAGAAAATGTATTTGCGCTACTACAATATGAACTATGCTTTTGATGTTGTGAATAGTAAAAGCAAAAGTGTTTATCTGGATGTGAAATTCAACAACGTGTTCATTGTAACCTCTATCGAAACCGACAAAGTCAAAAAACCGAAAGGTATAAAGATGAATAGAAACAAATCTATTGTCCGGCAGGCGACGACTTATGAACCATCATTTTGGGAAAATCAGAGCAGTGCTAGACTTGTTCCGCTTACGCAGAAGCAGATAAGTGGTTTGGAACGGGGATCACCTTTAGAGGAACAGTTTAGCAGTACCCCAAATAATAAATGATTAAATGCACGTTATGTAAAAAATGTATCCTTGAGATACTACAAAATGAATAGAGTTGGCTTAGTCTCCCGATTCTATATTTGGCTTTGCTTATTAGTTTTTATTTTCTCCATTACCGATGTTTTAGGGCAGAAAAGAAAGGGTAGATTTCAGGACAGAGACTTGCAGATTTCCCTGGTTCCGGGTGTCAGCACCAACGGTCTACAGTCAGGGTGGTACTTTAATAAATTCTCTATCAACCTATTTTCGGGGATGTCTGCGTCATCTCAACATTTGGAGATTGCCGGAATATCCAACTCCAATATTCTGTCCGGTTCGGGCATCCAAATAGCAGGTATCGCCAATGTAGTGGGTACAAATAGCTTTGTAAATCTGACGATTTCTGAAGAACGCGAGCGAATGAAGCAGGAATTGGACAAACCCATGATGCACGGGATACAACTTTCCGGACTTGTGAATTTGGTACGTGGAGATGTCTCGGGAATTCAAATCACAGGTGGATTCAACCAATCTTACGGCTCAATGACAGGATTTGAACTGGCGGGTTTAGGCAATGTTATTTATGGCAATCTGATTGGGGCTCAATTGTCAGGTCTCTTCAATATTGCCAGCAGATCCGTTTCCGGGATGCAGATCTCAGTATTAGGTAACGTAACCAGAGGGCCATTGGGAGGTACTCAAATCGGTTTTTACAATAAAAATCAGGGCATGTCAGGTAAAAACATAAACCCGCCGACAAAAGCGAGAAGTCTGCAATTGGGGTTATTCAACTTTTCCAAAACCATGGGAGGTACTCAAATAGGGTTGCTCAATGTGGCAAAGGAAATGTCCGGTACCCAAATTGGGTTGATCAATATTTTTAGTAAACGACCTCCAAAAAAAGCTTCTAAAAGTGGGGCGCCTATCGGTTTATTGAATTTTGGATCCAGAGGACATTTTACACGCTTATCCTACAATGATCAATTTGTATATAATATCGAAAGATCAACAGGAAATTGCTCTAATTGCTCAGATACACAGTATGGCGAGCCACTTAACGCCAGGTATAAGAAGTTTAACCAAAACAGTATCATAGCCAGCTACAACCCTTCCGGAAGGCAGTCTTCCCATGGTTATTGGGCTTTAGGGTGGCGTTTTGAACGGTTGATGTATGTAAAGTTTACCAACTTCCCTAAGCGCAATGGTCCTCAAAATGGCGCACACTTTTTGGCCTGGGGAGTAGGAGTCCAGCATGTAAATTGGACCAGAGAATTTCATGCAGAATTGAGCCTGTTGACCTCCATCCAGGCGAGTTACGGAAAGCGTGTTAATTTATTGGGTTCAAGGTATTTGTACCTTACGGCAAGACTTAATGGTTACGCCTACGAAAATCGGGACTTTCAACTTGACCAACCCCTGACGTTTTTCACGCATAACTCCGACGACATGAATTACAGGGTTTGGCCAGGTTATACCATTGGCATACAAATTTAATTTGTACTCAAATCCGGTTTTGAATAGATTCCTAACGAGCGCTTTTACTGCTTTGAGTAATGTTGCGCGCAACTGTACTCATTTGTCTGTTTAGCTGGCCCCTTTGTGCTCAAACTGATTTTTCGAAGTTGGATGCCATCTTGGCTGATTACAAGGAATCAGATGCCTTTAATGGTACTATTTTAATTGCTCATGATGGCAAGGTAACTTATAGTAGGAGCCTTGGGTACGCTGATTTCCCCAATCAAATTCCTCTGGATAAAACCACCCCAATGCATCTGGCTTCTATTTCTAAAGGCTTTACCACCCTATGTATTATGATCCTGAAAGAGAGAGGACTGCTACATTATGAGGATGAAGCCAAGAACTATTTAGAGGATTTTCCCTATGATCAAATGACCATAAGACACTTGATGACCAGTACGAGCGGACTAAAGCGGCTATACAATAAGGCAACTGATGGGGATGATGTGGTTGCCATTGATGATATGGTTCGCTTTATTGTATCCAAAAAGCCAAAATTACAATTCAAGCCCGGAGATGAATTCCTGTCGAGCATTGTGGGGTATTGCCTGCTGGCCGCAGTTATTGAAAAAGTGTCGGGGAAACGTTTCGATCAGTTTCTGGCAGATGAAATTTTTAACTCTTTAGAGATGGGTAATACATTCCTTTTGACCAATGAAAATCGGAATCGATTCAAGGCGATTAGCTATGATGCCAAGAGTAAAGAAAAAGAATGGTTTTTAGGATCGTACAGCGGAGGAGTGGGGATTTACTCCTCGGCGGAAGACTTGCTTAAATGGGATCAGGCACTCTACTCGGAAGTGCTGGTTTCAAAGGAGACACTTGCTGTAGCATTTGAGCCCTTCGTATACAATGATGGAACGGCTAGTCACGTAACGATGGGAGGCTGGATGCGATGGAAAGGACAGGAAAACCTGATCTTTAAAAACGGAGACTGGGTAGCCAATAATGCGATTCTATTTAGAGATATAGAAAGGAAGGTTATCATCATTATAATGAATAACCGGCAAAACAAGATCTCAAAGTTTGATTTGATGGATGAGATCCTTCCGGTATTAGGCTATTCAATTTAAAATCATGACGTTAGATCATTCCTACAAAAATTGTCTGGCAGTTGGCATGCTTAGTTCATTTTTGGTTATTCTGATTTTTGGTTCTTTCCAATGTTTTGCTCAGAGCGACCGAATCATTTCCAGTCAAGAACTGCAGCAGGACTTTTGGGTTTATAGAAAATCCTTGGAGGAAGCCCACCCCGGACTTTATTGGTATAAGACTAAGACCCAGATGGACTCCATATTCGATTCAGCGCGGGAACAGTTGGATCAGCCTATGTCGGAAAGGAACTTCTTTTCCTTGCTCTCTTGGACAACCGCAAGAATTGGTTGTCTGCATACTTACATGAAAGGATCTAAGGCTTTTGAGAAAGCTAATATCAATCCGGAAGCCCGTCCCTTTCCGTTTGATATTATCATTGATCAGGATCGAATGTTTATTCATCATAACCTTAGCAATGATTTATCAATACCCGATGGAGTAGCGATCACTTCTATTAATGGTCAGGAAACAAGCCTTCTCATCAGATTTCTGACTGAGAGAATCCCAAATGACGGTTTTGGTGATCATTGGTCAAGATATGTTTTGGAACGTAGCTTCAGGTATTTCTACCATGTATTATTAGGTGCTTCCGAGTCCTTTGAAATAACATTGAAAAATGCCGGTGGAAAGGAATGGGCTGCAACGGCGCCTGGAAGACTTGAAAAGGAACGTTCTAAAATTATCAGAGAACGTTATCCAAATAGTGTTCTTGAAGACCCCGTTATCTCACTTAAATTTGACGAGCAGACCAATAGCGCGATACTCAGAGTTACACGTTTTGACAATTGGAAAATAGGCAAGAAAAAATACAAGTTCAGGAAAGTGTTGAAAGAAAAAATGAAAGAGGTTTTAGCTTCTGAAGTTGCTAATCTCGTGCTCGATGTCGGAGACCACGGAGGTGGTAATGAGCTCTGGGGTTTGGAACTCTTGTCTTATTTTTTGGATGAACCTTACACCGCCTATCAAGCGGTTGAGTTTAAAACCTTCAATTATGATATCAGCAAAAAATACAGCAGCACGTCATGGCTGGAAATGAACCTTGTAAAGCTGATCCTGAACTTTGAAAAGTCGGATTCAACAATAAATTGGAAAAACTATAAAGGGGTGAAACCTTACCCTCCACGAAAGCAGCAGTTTAAGGGTAATCTTTATTTGCTGATAGGAGGTTCGACGGCTTCAGCCACTTCTGACTTTGCTGCATGGGTAAAAGAACTAGACCTGGCAACCATTGTAGGAACGGAAACCGGGGGCTCTTACTTAGGCAACACGAGCAATTGGGAGTTTATGATTGAGCTGCCACAAACAAAGTTAAGGCTACATCTTCCATTGGCCCGTTACCTCATAAACGGTGAAACAAAAGAACTAGGAAGAGGCGTAATTCCGGATTACATTGTTCCAACCACTACCCAAGACAAACTGAATGATATTGACACTCAGTTGAAATATACACTTCAACTTATTCGTAACAATACAAGTGCGGGAGTACTCACAAAATAGAAATTGAATATCACCAAAACCTCTTCTCAAATCCGGTTTTGAGATGATCTTGGTGCGGAAGACGAGCATATTTGACTTTTTTAAACAACGTTGAATCATTCATTATTATGTTGAGTTCTGGCGCCATTTACAATTTTAGTTACAGAATTTTAGAAGGAATTGACATCCGCCAATAATGAGGAAATAAAGCTCATAGATGATAAAGTGCAGTACATTCATATTGGTCTCAATCACTTGTTTCACTTGTAATATTTCATTAGCTCAAATTACGCTTGATCAGAGATTAGAAGATAGGATTAATTCCATTTTTGATGATTTTGAAAGTCATCAAAAACCGGGTGGATCAATCGGGATTATTTCAGATGGCAAAGTGATTTATGAAAAGCATTTTGGGATGCAAGATATCCGTAATAAAATACCAGTTTCAAATTCAACATCCTTTAATCTCGCATCTATTTCGAAACAGTTTACTGGAATGTGTATTGCTCTTTTAGAAGAACAAGAAAAAATTCATTTGTCTGATAATATCAGCAAGTACTTCCCGCAATTTCAATTTCCTGATACTATCAAAATAAAAAATCTCTTGGATCATTCCAGTGGGATAAGAGACCCAGAGGTTATAGCCATACTGGCGGGTCATGTGAACCTAAAAGGAGAGTTACCGGGTAAATTTCTAAACGAAGATTTCTTGTTTAATATCTTATCAAGAGAACTAGACCTTAACTTCCCAACAGGTAGTGAGATGGCATATACGAATATAAACCCGCTTTATGTAGTAGAAAGCTGATAAATCTATAAACGGCACATTTTCAATCATTTACAACTAAATAATAACTACCTATTTGGTTAATTAGTTACCAGCATAAAAATTGCTTTTAATGGTCATTTTCGTATATGTCATCGTATCATTGATTGTACTATTACAAGAATGTGATATTTGACCAGTTCCTATTGCATAATCTGGGATAAACTACGTTTTACTTGCTGATATTGTAGAGAAAGTGAGTGGTATGACATTTAAGCAGTTCGCTGATAGTGCTATTTTCAAACCGCTTAAAATGAAAGGTACTTATGTAGAAGACTTTAAGAATGGTTCAAATGTAGTGGGGTATCCAAAGAAGGGGAAGTATTTTAAAAGGAGAATACAAAAGAACGGATTAGACGGAGAAAGCAATGTGATAAGTACATTGGAGGATTTATACCTGTGGGATCAAAACTTTTATTCTAATAAACTCGGAGATAAAAATAAAAATCTCATAGACAAAATAACCACTAGTACAGTCCTTAACAATGGTATGAAAAGTAACTATAATTATGGTTTGGATATTGGCGAATACCAAGGTATGAAAGTGATTTCTCACGATGGAGAGGATTTTATTCACACTTCATTCATTGTAAGAATCCCGGAGCAACGACTTAGCATTATCTGTCTTATCAATTCTATAAATTATATTAATCCGGTTCAAAAGTCTTATGAAGTACTAGATCTACTGTTTAAAGATTCAACCAAAACTGTAGCTAAGAGATCGGATCACTCATTCGCGACCATACCTTTTGAAGAAATTGAAAATAAAACAGGTAACTATTATAGAATAAACCAAAATGGAATTGGAAGTTTCCGCAGGGTTTTAGTAAATGATGGAAAATTAGCGCTAACGTATAGCACGAAAGGAAAGGGTTATCCTTTTGACGCTTTAAGCACTAGTCAATTCTTACGCTACAATCTGGCGGGCAATCCTTACAAACTCACTTTTGAACCTACTGATGATGGTTTTAATATGATAGAGCGTTTTGAAGGGAGATCGCTGGTTTTTGATCAACTCAATGGATTACCATTTGATATAAATGAATATGTGGGAACATATATTGATAAACAACATGGCGCTAAGATTAAAGTTAAAGGCAGGAAAAATAGGATAATTGCGAAGAAATCAATTTTAAAAATTCCTCTGATTAAGTTCGAGAATGATTGTTTTTATTCTTCTGAATACGAGGTGTTATTTTATTTTATGAGAGATGAATCAGGTAAGGTTGAGTCCGTAAAAATCAATGCAATTGATTTTAGAAATTTTAGCTTGACAAAAGAATGATGGCGAATATTATTAATTATTCAAATTACCTCTTTCACTAACACTCAGACTTACGAGTTTCCATAAGTAGTCAGATTCTTGCAATAAAGGTTCGTGATCAAGTGAAATGGTGAAGGGTATACTTCTCAAATCCGGTTTTGAGTAGCAGAAGGCTGGATCAGAAAGCAACTTAGTGCTAACAACGGTAAAAAATGAGAATAAATAGGAAAGTAAATATTACCGCATTAGCACTGCTGATCTTTGTGTTTCAAGCACCCGGCCAATCTACTATGCTGACTGGAAAGGTGGTGGACAGTAAAACGTCAGAACCTATCCCATTTGCCCATGTATTCATAGCAGGTACAAAGACCGGAACGGTTACGAACCTTTATGGAAGCTTTAATATGGGGATACCAGCTTCCGCAACCTTCCCCAAATTTATAGTCACGTGCCTTGGTTACAAATCCTATTCTTTCGAATGGCAAGGTACAGCCTCCACGCCACTTCTATTAGAATTGGAAGAGGATATTATAAAACTTGAAGAAGTCGTGGTGAAACCCGAAACGGCAGAAAACCTAATGAAAGAAGCGCTGCGAAGGATTTCTGAAAACTACGATACCACAAGAAGAAGGCTTTCTGGTTATTACAAGATGACCTCTTTTCTGGAAGATAAAAATGCCAAGTATACGGAAGCTGTTTTGGATATAGTAAAACCGTCATTTCAAGAAATACGGCAAAACAAAAACGGACAAAAAGACTCTACCCATTTTAGACATGTGCGAACGGTCCCGTCAGAGGTAAAGGATTGGAAATTAAAGGCCATGATCGATTGGGAGAGCACACCCAGGCAGATAGAAAACCGCGATATGGTCAAGCAGTTTATAACAAAAGAAAAGGAATACGACCAATTCATATCCCTGTATAATTTCTCTATTGAGAGTATCATAAACATTAATGGAAGAAGGACCTACAAAATAAGCGTTAGTCCGAAAAAGAATAAGAGGAATGCCTATTGGAATGCCGGATTCATATTTCTGGACGAGGAGTCAAAAGCTTTTGTGAAAGTGGACCTGGTTTCAACAGATAATATGTTCAGAATACTAAAAAGACAGCTCAACTACAAATTGATGTCAGCCTTATATAATGTAAAGTATAACAAAGGGGAATGGAAAGAAATGATAAGTTACAAATTGATAGGCGACAAATGGTACTTCAATGAGGTGAATTCCAGTAAGCAATTTCTTATTTCCAGTAAGAAAAGATCAATGTATGAGGTTCCTGTAAATGTAACTGTTCAGTACCTTACCGATTCTGTAAGAAGTAACTATAGCCCGCCTGATTCAATGATCTTTCTGCCCTTCAGTAAAAACTGGTGGGAGAACGCCGAATACATTGAAAGCCTCTATGACTCTGTTTTTTGGAGAAAGTTTGAGGTGGGTAATGGATCAAAGGAGCCCTTAAGTCGGCCAACCAACGAGGTGATAGTGGAAAGACGCTCTAGTGGGTATCAATTTACTAAACTGGATACTTTGCAAGGCACACTTACTCCTTTACGAACCAGCTATGATGTGGGATTCTATCATTTAGATGTAGAGGTGTTTCCGAAAGAAGAAATAATAAAAGGGAGCAATCTAATACGATTCAAAGTGATGGAATCGATTGATCGCATTCAAATCGATCTGTTTTCGGGACTGGAAATAGACAAGATCGTTTGGCATGGTGAATCACTCAATTTCGAAAGAGAATACAATGCGGTGTACGTGGATTTTCCTAAAACTCTTGCCGAGGGCAGTATAGATGAGATCAAGGTATTTTACTCCGGACGGCCTGTTGATTATGACCCCAATATTCCAATGTATGCCTCCTTTTTATGGTTGGAAGATGATGCCGGGGAGCCTTGGCTTCAGGCTATTTGCCAGGGCTATGGTGCAAGTGGTTGGTGGCCGAATAAGGATCATTTGTCGGATGAACCGGATAGTGCCAGGGTCAGTGTTACTGTGCCCAAAGCTCTGGATGTAGTTTCTAACGGCAGATTAATATCGAAAAAAGAACCTGCTAATGACAAAATCCGATTCGATTGGGCTGTGAGTTATCCTATCAATAACTATAATGTCACTTTCAACATCGGGAAGTATAAGAGGGCTTCGGATGTTTATGATAATGGCGTCTCTAAACTCGATCTTGAGTATTATTTGTTGGAAGAAAATGATACTGACATTTCTGTAACAACTGCTATAGTAAAGCCAATGCTCAAGACCTTTGAGAAGTATTTTGGTCCGTACCCATTCCCGGATGATGGATTTAAGTTAGTCGAATCTCCACATGCCATGGAGCATCAAAGCTGTGTAGCCATTCATTCCGATTATTTCTATGATGCCGATGATAGCGGTATTTGGTCCGACATGCCTGAAGAAGATATTAATTATTCTATCGTACTCCATGAATCTGCCCATGAATGGTGGGGCAATAGTATCAGTTGTACCGATAATGCCGAGCTGTGGATCCATGAGGCTTTTGCCACCTACGCCGAATCACTGTTCGTAGAAGATCATTACGGCTATGAAGCCGGTCAGCGGTATATCAATAGTATGAAAGCAGGGGTATTAAACCGGAATCCAATTGTAGGTCGAATGGGTGTGAACCATATCCACTACGATATCACAGATATGTACTTGAAGGGCGCCATAATGCTAAATGAACTTCGTGAAGAGATTGGCAATGACGATCTGTGGTTTTCAATCCTAAGAGACCTCCAGAAAGATTACAAGTATTCTTCCATAACAACAGCTCAAATTGTTGATTATTTCAATGTTAAAAGTGGTCAGAATTTTGATGACTTTTTTCAATTGTGGATGAATCAGACACCACAAAACAGAGGGTAAGTAATTAGTTTATTCCCTGCAAATTTAAATTTTTTTTTTAAATTTGCAGGGATGATTAAGCGCATTTTAGAGTCCGAACTTCACTACTCTTTACAGGATTTTCCCATCACTGGTGTTGTTGGACCTAGACAAATAGGTAAGACAACACTAGTTAAAAATGCCGCATTATCACAACCCAGAGTTTATTTAGATCTTGAAAGAAATTCTGATTTGAATAAGCTCAGCGACCCTGAGTTATTTCTTTCCTTACATGCTGATAAAACAGTTATTCTGGATGAAATTCAACATAAACCTGATCTTTTCCCACTGTTGAGATCATTGATAGATGAAAATAAGCGACCAGGGAGGTTCATTATTTTAGGATCAGCTTCTCCTGAACTCCTCAAGCAAAGCTCGGAAAGTCTCGCTGGGCGTATCAACTACCTGGAGTTGAGCGCTCTGAACCTACTTGAAACTGCAGGAACTGTTTCTTTAAATGATCTTTGGTTATATGGAGGGTATCCGGATCCTGCTTTATCGAAGAAACCAAAATTTGTTAAAAACTGGTACCGCAGTTTTATTCAGAGCTATCTTGAGCGGGATTTGCCTCAGTATGGTTTACCCGCAGATCCTTTAGTGACAAGTCGGCTTTTACAAATGATCGCTTCTGGTAATGGTACTATTCTAAACTATAGTTCCTTCGCTAAATCGCTAAGTTTATCCATGCCCACTATCAAAACCTATATAAGTTTTCTAGTGAGCGCTTATCTAGTGAGTTTTTTAAATCCCTGGTACAGCAATAGCAAAAAGCGCCTTGTAAAGTCGCCTAGGATTTACTTGCGGGATACAGGCATGCTTCATTACTTGCAAGGTATCCATGAATACGATGAACTTCTCGGAAATATGTATGTCGGCAACTCATGGGAAGGATTTGTTATGCATCAAGTTCAGGCCGTTCTGGAAACAGACGATGAGCTCTACTATTATCGTACTCAAGATGGTGCGGAGATTGACTTGTTAGTCAGAAGAAATAACAAATGGTTTGCCGCAGCTGAAATTAAGCTGACCAATTCTCCTTCAGTGAGCAAAGGAACCTACGTAGCGATAGAGGATTTAAAATTAGACCTGTTATATGTCATCACCCCGGGCGCTGAAACTTATCCTTTAAGGGAGAATATATTAGTTATTGGCTTAATTGATTTCTTGAAAAAACTGTCAAAATCAGCGGCAGGGCTCACTTAACAAAACGAAAATGCACCTGATTGAAATCACCCTCATTCAGTAACCTTGAATATGGTACGGATGAACACGCGTGTTGAATATTGATGCGTTATATAGTTATTGGCATTTCCTAAGTCTTGATGTAACCAAAAATCAGAAACGCTAGTCATAAGCTCAACATTGACTAATCAATAAAGCTTATGTTCTTCAATTTTCTCAGAGTTGCATTCCGAAATCTTCTTAGAAATAAGGTCTACGTTGCCATTAACACCATGGGCATGGGAATAGCTATGGCCTGCTGCCTAACGGCTTATTTACTGATTGCCTTTAACATAGAATTTAACAGCTACTTTCAGGAAGACAAGGTGAAAAATCTGGTCAAGGTTGTGCATCATCAAATAGAAGAGGATGGTACACAATTCAAGGAGTTAATGACGCCGGCAGTAATGGCTCCATTAGCTGCAGAAGAGATCGGCAGTATTGAAAAATACAGTCGCTATACAAGCGCGCAGGTAGCTTTAAGTGTTGAATCAGAGGCTTTTTATGAAACCGTACGCTTTGCTGATGCTGATTTTTTCGAAATGGTCGATATCAGTTTATTAAAGGGATCCTATGAGAATTTTAAAAGTCAAAACACTATTTTTTTGACAGAGGGCATTGCCACTAAATACTTTGCGAGTGAAGAACCTGTAGGACGGGTTATGCGTGCCAAGTTTGGCGAGCAACTGCGCGAAGTGATAGTAGGAGGAGTAATTAAGGATTTACCTTTAAATACTTCCTTTAATATTGATGTACTAATGCGGGTTGAAACCCTGTTAGACGTTAATCATGTGGCGATAAATGATTGGGCAAAAAATTATAATGTTTCCTTGCTATTTGAAGTTTCGGATATCAATCAAATCAATAGCATTGAGAAGCAAATGGATAAATATGTCGACTCGCATAATCAGAAGGTATCTGGTACCCGATCTTCACGGTATCAGCTTATCCCGTTTCATCAAAAGATCTCACGAGATGATGTCCGTCAGTCTGATTTAAGACTACCGATACCCGCTATTGCCCTATTTATTTTTGCAGCGCTTGGGGGCATCATTCTATTGATAGCTTGTTTTAATCTTACAAATACTACTATGGCGCTGACGGGTAAGCGTCTGAAAGAGATTGGCGTAAGAAAGGTGATAGGTTCCAGTAGGTGGCAGATTATATCCCAGTTCTTGATGGAAATGGTGGTTACTATATGCCTGGCAGTTATAGTGAGTTTTCTACTTGCACAATTCATGATACCTGAGTTTGCGGCTATGTGGAGTTTAGATTATGGTTTGGAAGATCTTAACGGAACGAATATCATCATTACCATGGTGGGCTTGTTGTTTGTATCCGCCATTTTAGCAGGCATCTACCCGGCACTATTCAATAGTAAATTTAGTCCTGTCATTCTCTTTCGGAGTAAATCCGGCGTTAAAGGCACTACTTGCTTAACGCGAGTCTTGCTTGTTTTTCAATTTTCATTGTCGGTTATCATGTTATGTGGTGGCATCATTCTGTCACAAAATATGTCCTTTCAAAAGGAAATTGATTTTGGCTATGATTATAAGAATCTGATCAAGCTAAAGATAGGTGGAAGACAGACTTTTGATAGGTTAAGTAATTCTATCTCAAATAATTCCAAGATCACCGGTATCGCAGTGGCCAGTAATCACATAGGGCCTTATAACAGCTACTACCGAAAAGTGCAATTGGACACTATGAAAATCACAAGCGACAGCTACAGGGTGGGAGCTAATTATTTTGAAACATTAGGTATGCGCTTACTGGAAGGAAGAAATTTTGAGGCAGGTAGTCTAAGCGATATGGAGTCATCGGTTATCGTTGATCAGAATTTTATAAAAAAGTACAGCTTAACTGATCCTATCGGAGCCGTTTTAAAAATGAACGATATTAGCTACCAGATAATAGGGGTAGTAAGTAATCATTTAAGCAGTTTGAAAGATTTAAGAAATGAGCACTACATGTATTTAATGGCCCGGCCGGCACAATACTCTTGGATGACGCTACGTACACATCCAGATAATAGGGAAGAAATAAGCGAGATCGTGGGAAAAAAATGGAAAAAACTGTTTCCGGATACACCTTACCAGGCGGAACTGCAAGAGGACATAATTTTTAAAGAGTCTAATGAGTTCAATCAAAATCTTAAAAATATTTTTATCTTCTTAACCATTCTTGGCAGTCTGTTGTCCGCTTCAGGAATATATGCTCTGGCCAATTTAAATGCCCAAAAAAGAAGAAAAGAGATCGGGGTTCGAAAAGTTTTAGGCGCTTCCATAGCTAATATTGTTCGTTTAGTGAACAAAGAATTTATGATCCTTCTGCTTATTTCGCTTTTGCTCGGCACCCTTGCCAGTTATGTGTTTATTGAAGAATTATTGAAGAGCCTGTATGCTCAGTACCAGCCAGTGAATGTTCTATCCGTGGTTATCGGTGGTCTCATTATTTTAATGGTAGGATTACTAACTACCAGTGGAACAATATACAAGGCGGCAAGCGCTAACCCTGTTAATACGTTAAAGGAGTAGATTAATCTTGAATTAGTACTTTATGCTGCTTTGTAAGCGGCATGTCCGCCGAGGTTATACTACCATCCATCAAGTTTTCGGATAATACTTACCGCTCGATTTGAATATTGATTAATTTCAATGCTTACATCAGAATTTTAACCTATGCTAGTAATTAAACTTTTGTCTATACTGGTATGTCTATCGATAGGCGTAGTACATGCCCAGGAACTTACCTTAAAAGTCAGCACAGAGCCTACAACCATGAAGATTGGCCAATCCATTCAGCTGCAGGCCGCCGTGGTTGATGGTCAAGGGAATGAGGTAGAAGGTCGTGAATACTTATTTTTCTCAAGGGACAGGCGTGCTCTCTCTGTGGTAGATACTACAGGGTTGGCCACAGCAATGAAGCATGGAGAGTATTCCATTGTGGTGATTAGTCCTAATAAGGATAAGGGACGCTTACGAGCGGATATTCAAGTGATCATCGAACCTGAGGCCATCGCTAAAGTTGAAATTGAGGACGTTCCCGGCGAGATCTATGCAGGGGTTACCATACCTCTTTCCATCAAAGTCATTGACGAGGCTAACTTTGAGCGCCCTGAGGTGGATGTTAACATTACCTCAAGCAATACTAAAATTGTTTCTGTAGCTCCCTTTAAAAAGTTAATAGCCAATTCTGGAGGGAAGTCTACCATAACGGTAGAAGCAGGAGGAGTAGAAACCAAACTTGATATAAAGATCGTAGACAATCCCATCGTAAAAATTGAGCTGGCCGCAGACAAGACCGATGGCCGTTCGGGGGATGTATTTACGTTACAGGCCAGGGCTTTGGATAAGAGTGGCAAAGTAGTACAGGATGCCCCTATCAATTATTCTTTTACAGGTGAATCCTATGACGTATCTGCCGCACCTTCCGGTTTAATGACCGATGAGGGCAAGTTTGTGGCTGATGAACCCGGTTTATATGTGCTTCATGCTACTTGTGGTTCCGCTGCAGCTTCGGTTACCATAAGCGCCAATCAGCGGAATATCACGCGTAAAATTGATTTGATTGGACGCGGCTCTATTAATACCAAACACACCTCTGATCTATGGATTTGGGAAGGTGTAGATGGGAAAGACTATGCTGTTACCGGAACCTGGGGAGCGGATGGTAAAGCTTATTTCTGGGATGTTACTGATCCCGCCAGCATTACCTTGATCGACTCTGTGCAAGTAGATGCCCGAACAGTGAATGATGTAAAGATATCTGAAGACGGCAAAACATGTGTGATCTCCAGAGAGGGCGCATCCAACAGAAAGAATGGATTAGTGATCATAGACGTAACGAATCCAAAAGATGTTTCTATCATTTCTGAATTCTCAGAAAACCTTACAGGAGGTGTCCATAACGTCTTTATTTACAAAAACCATGTATATGCACTTAGCGCAGGTAGGAAATATTATTCGGTCAATATTGAGGACCCGGCCAATCCAAAAATAGTAGGAGAGTTTGAATTAGATACTCCCGGCCATGCTATACATGACGTTTGGGTGGAGGATGGAATTGCGTATTCATCGAATTGGGATGACGGGGTGCAGCTGGTGGATATTGGAAATGGCATTGCGGGTGGTTCACCTTCCAGTCCGGTTCAGTTCGCCAGCTACGCTTATCCTAGTGGATCGAACCATGCGGCTTTTCCTTATCGTGATAAAAAAACCGGCAAGTTTTATGTGATCCTGGGTGATGAAGAGTTTCCCTACGGTCTTGATCCCGGAGGCAAGAAGCCGAGTAGGGCTGCGGGGTTTTTGCATATCATAGATTTTACTGACCTTAAAAACCCAAAGGAGGTGGCTTGGTTTCAAGTGCCATTTGCCGGTTCGCATAACTTTTGGGTAGAAGACGATGTACTGTATGCCGCATTTTACAATGCCGGTGTTCGGGTAATCGATATCAGCGGAGAGCTGCTGGGAGATTTGAATCGGCAAGGCAGGGAAATAGCCTGGATCGTGCCTGAAGACCCTGACGGCTACGTGCCTAACGCCCCGTTTACCTGGGGTGCGCAACCACATAAAGGTCATATTTTCTATTCCGATTGGAATAGTGGTTTATGGTCGGCTAAGCTGCGACCTGTAGTTCCTGAAAACGCGGCAGTAGAAAGTAAGTAGCTATGAAAAAGATACTATTTGTGCTACTTGTTGGTTTGGTCATGTCGGTGAATGGTCAGAACTACTACGTCTACGTTACGGCGGAGTCGGAAGATGAAGTGGCTCTCATCAAATTTGACGGCAAAGACGCGGTTGTCGAAAAGACCATTCCAGTGGGGGTATGGCCTGCGGAGATTGAAGGACCACATGGTATCAATGTAAGTCCTGACGGCAAATATTGGTATTTATCACTTGCTCATGGCAACCCTTATGGAACCTTATATAAGTATTCAACGGAGACTAATGAAGTGGTAGGGAAAGTTGAACTCGGCCTTTTTCCGGCATCACTACAAGTTTCTGAAGCAACCGGTCTGTTATACTGTGTGAATTTCGACCTGCATGGCGATATGGTGCCCAGCACGGTGTCGGTGGTGGATCCGGAGGACATGATGGAGATTCAACGAATAGAAACAGGAGTGATGCCGCATGGTTCCAGAATTTCATCTGACGGACTATTTCACTATTCCGTAGGCATGATGTCCGGTGAGCTTTTCGAGATCAATACTACCCGATTAAAGGTGAACCGCGTGCTGCAGTTGGACGGAAAAAAAGAAGAACCCGCTAAAAATGCTATGGCGGGTATGGACCACAGTCAGATGGACCATTCGCAAATGGACCACTCGAAAATGGGGCATGATAAAATGTATCATAGCAAAGTAAAGCCGACTTGGGTTATTCCGCATCCTACTAACAATAAAGTCTATGTGGCAGGTAATGGCTCGGATGAGATCCTGGAAGTGGATCTGGAAAAATGGGAGATTACTAATCGTATGGCCACCGGTAAGGCGCCCTACAATGTGGATATTTCTCCTGATGGCCGTTATATGGTAGCTACCTATAAAGCAAGCGCTGAAACCGGTGTTTGGGATTTAAAAAAAGGTAAGGAGCTAGCCCGTGTGAAAAACTCCCGAAAGGTATCCCATGGAGTATCGATCTCCTCTGACAGCAAATACGCATTTGTATCTGTTGAGGGTATTGGTGGCGAGCCCGGTACCATGGATGTTATAGACATAAAAAAAGCCACTAAAGTGGCTTCTGTTGACATGGGAAAACAGGCTGGAGGTATTATCTTTTGGAAGATGGAGGAATAAACTCCATCTTCAATTAATACCCTTCGAAGTCGGTAAAATCATGGTTTTTGTAAGCATCACATTTAGAGCATAACAAAATATTACCACGTTCTCCTTTGCTCAGCCACTGCTTGTATTGTTGCATTTTAACGCCAAGCCAGATTTCTTCTACGGAGTGAGTTCTTATATCGCCAATAATCCCACGTTCGTGCGAGTCCCAGCAGCATAATGTTGCCTGGCCATCTGTCATAAAAAACATTTCTTCCACTACCTTAAGACAGGGTTTAGGCTCGAAAGTAGTTTGTCCTGTCCACGGCCATTCATATAAATCTGTAATGATAGCTTCATCGGCATGTTCATTCCAAAATTTCAAGAAGTCCTCACGTTCGTGTTTATTGAAGTCCATATTGATCATACGTACTTCAATGTGACAGGAACTGCCCTGGCGATCTCTTTCCGCAATAAACTTCAGTACATTGTTGACCATTCTCTCAAGTGAACCACCTCGTCCGCTTTGATTATAGGTTTCTTGTGTAAAACCGTCTATGCTGAACCTCACAATGTCACCTCCTGCAGCTATTATCCCTTCGATATCTGTCTTGGCGGTCATATGAGCATATGAATTGAACTCGACTATGGCTGTAGGATCCTCTTTAATATAAGCAATGATTTTGGCCAGGTTAGGATCTACAAAGGGCTCGTTGATCATGAAAGGTCTGTAAGTAATGCCTCTTCCTCTTGTTTGGTCTACAATCTTTTTCCAAATCCACTCTTCCATGAACCTGGGCCCACGTGTCATTTCATTTTGGGGGCAAAACGTACACGCGCTGTTACAAAGCACGGTAGTTTCTATCTGAATGATTTTTGGGAATAATACTCGTGGTAATTTGAAACTAGTTTTTTCTTTTGGTTGTACCGGGGTTAATGTCTCCATAGCGTTGATTCAATATTTTAAAAATTTTATCTGAAGCGCCAACATTCTTTTTTATAAGTTCTTCCGCTCTGCCACCTGCTTGTATTCTCTTTTCATGATTCGATGCGAATATATCAAACAATTTTTCAAGCTCCGTTTCATTTCGTATGGAAAAACCACTTTCTATCTTTTGAAGTTCCAATGCTTCGAATGAATTTACATATATCGGACCGAAAATAACAGGTTGTCCAAAGACGGCAGGCTCCATTACGTTATGGACTCCCGTAGAAAAACTGCCTCCTACATAAGCGAAGTCTGTGGTGGCGTACAACTTCGCTAACATACCAATGCTGTTGACAATTATCACTCGCTCGCTACTCTTCTCACCTTCTGGCAAGGTGGTATACCTTACTGAATTAACATCTCCATTTTGTAATACATTCTCTATACTTTTAATATGCTCCTCATGAAGTTCATGTGGTACCAGTATGGCCTTTAAATTCTTGTGTTTATGCAACATTCTTATCAATACCGGCAATAAATGTTTTTCATCGGCCGGCCATATGCTACCGCCTATGAATGTTAAACCTTCCTGATTAGAAAACAGTGGTTCAGGTTTTTCCGCCAATATTTTTTGTCCCTTTTTATAGACCTGATCGAACCGGGTGTCTCCCGTGATCTGCATCTTTTCAGGGAAAGGGTAGATCGCCAAAAAGCGATTCTTGTCCTCTTTTGAGATCGGGAAAATAAAATCAAAGTTTTTAAAAATATATCGGTTGAGCCGTTTGGATAAGCCCTTGTCTCTTTTTGAGTTTTCAGATAAGGTAGCGGCTATCATAACTACGGACACTCCCATTTTACCTGCTACATGAACAAAATTCGGCCATACATCAAACTTGGAAATGATGAAAAGGGACGGTTTTAACGACGATAATAATTTCTCTGCCCTAGAATAAACATCAAGCGGCAGGTAAATCTTAAGATCAACGTTCTCATTTTTCTTAACGAAATTATATCCCGAAGCAGAAAAGAATGATATTGCTAAATACAGCTCGGGATTTTGGCGTTTCAATAGGTTAATAACAGGTACGGCCTGTTCGTATTCCCCTACTGAAGTACAGTGGATTAATATTCTTTTTTTTTCTTTGGGGATCTGTTTTAACTCCTTTTCAAGTGAAATGCGCTGTTGCCGTCTGCCGTCATAACCCAGTCTTGCTTTTTTATTAAAACGTGATAACAAAAAGAAACCTACCCTTATGGCAGGTACCCCCAGTATATTGTATAAGATATATATAAATTTATTCATGGTACGATTAGTGAATTCCCAGATACTGCTTAGACGCCCTAAAGACCTGATCGGTACTTATTAATTTCATACAATTAAAGTGCTTCTTTGGACAATGATTTAGCCCGTTGTGTGTACATGGCCGGCATGCCACGTCGGCTTGCACCACCGTGCTTTTCATAGGTATCGGGAAATAACCCAGTTCTTTAACTGTAGGCCCGTAAATGGCCACTACCGGTGTGCCTTGGGATTGCGCGAGATGCATGAGGCCTGAATCATTGGTAATCGCCAACCCTACTTTCGATAGCAGCGCAGCCGAGCCGAGCAAGCTTAGTTTCCCGGTAAAATTCAAAGGCCTGGCCACCATCTTGGCTTCAACCTCTGAGCATAATGCTTCATCTTGGCGGCCGCCCAAAAGGACTATTTTCCTGCCTTCTCCAACTAGTTTGTTCGCAAGCTCCGCAAACCGATCGGACAGCCAGCGTTTATTAGTAAAGCTGGCTCCCGGACAGATGGCAACCAAGTCTGAGGCGCCATCATATCCGCCTTGTTGCAAGAGATTTTTCAAAGTCAACTTTTCATTTTGAGATAAAAAAACCTCTGTTCCTTTACCATCATATTTAATATCCTGGGCAGCAACAGCTTCAAAATATCGTTCGAGGACGGGGGTATTTTTTCGAAAAGTGTTGAGCCCGAACCAAACGAGGAGCTGTCGCTTGAAAATCTGCTTTCGGTATCGGGTTACAAGTCCTGCACGAATACCAAATGATAAAAAGTAACTTCTGAAATTCTTGTGAATGTCTATTACCCAATCATAACGGGTCCTTCGTAAGTCCTGCTTTAAAGTGCCTAAGGAATCAGTTGTTTTGTCAAATGCAATAACATGGTCAATATGAGGATTGTGTTCTACAAGAGTTTTGAATTGTGTCTTAATCAAAAAATCAATTCGGGCCTTCGGGTATTTTTTTCGAACAGCACGAATGAGTGGTGTGGTCAAAATAACATCCCCAATAGAGCTTAATCTTATGATCAGAATTTTGTCCATTACTAATGTTACTCCAAACGATAAATGCTGGCGGTTTCGTTTCTATTATTTTTAGGGTTCAGGTAATGAAGGATAGCATCGAAGAAATCAGGTTCTATGGTCTTTTGAAGGCTCATTTTTTTTGAGAAGAAGTTTTCAAACATGGATACCCTTTCCGGGAGGTCCTGGAGGCCTTTTAAAATAACATAATTCGGAGTGGCGCCATAGACTTGTATTTCGGATTTCAACTCATCAATTGTACCGTTTTTATCAAGGAAGAAAAATATAACGAATCCATCATCCAAGTCTACAGGAGCGACCTCGCGGTTTTCGTTTCTGCCATATTTTTTATGATAGTCAGTAGACTGGGCGCTATAGGCGCCAAAGTAATATACGGGAAGAAGCTTCATCTTACTTACACTTTGTACCACTACCGATTCCACATCATTCATTTTTGATAGATAGTAGAGTGGTTCTATTCTGTCTTTTTTGGAATAACTCAGCGACAAAGCCACTGCTACGATAAAGTTGAGTACCCAAAAGAATATCCACATGCCTTTATAAAGTGCAAGCCTTTTAGTCCAAAATTGTGATTTTTGAACTATCATACACCACCCCGCTGCTCCCAGGATAATAAAAATTGGAATGAACGGGAGTATAAACCGCTCTTGCTTGTTGGGAAAAATGGAATGGAAAACAAAGAAGAAAACACCACCCCAAAACATATAGGGTTCTATTTTTCGGATCTTTAAGAAACCAAAGAATAACATGATGCTAACAGGTGGCACCGTGAAACCCAGGAGTGTAAGCATAAACTTATATGGAGGGCCTGTAATGTAGCCGTAAGCGTTTCCTGTATTGTGCATAAAATATCCGGCCAATGATTGAAAAGGGTAACTCCATACCGTCATGTCAATTACACCAATAACAAGAAAACTCGCCAGCAGATAACCCACGGTAAATGTTATTGCGCTACGCCACTGTTTATTAACCAGCAACATTAAACCTGATCCACCGGCGAAGAGTATGGTATGCAGCCTAATCGAGAACGCCAACCCGAACAGCAATCCTGCCACGAGCCATGATCGTTGCGTGTTGTTCTTAATTACTAGGTAATAACCGGCCAGTATGGGTGGCACACAGACCAACTCAGCCAGGTTTTTAACGCCTAGTTGTGGCATGAACCACAGGAAGGCTAGTATTGAACCCGCTAGAATTGCAGATCTTTTGTTGCTAATCTTTTCCGCTATTTTATAGCCATAGTAAACTGTGAGCAAGGAGTACAATCCGTGGAGCAGGCGAATGAAAACCATCTTCAGCTGGGTGTCCGAAATACCAACAGCTTCCAGCAGGTAGAGAAAAGCCGCATTGATGCCCGCATAAAACATACTGTGGTTTGGAGGAGTCGATTCCCCAACCCAATGCGGGAAACCGTCCACCCAGTCCTGGGCCACTCGTATTACATCAAAATGATCGTCATGAAAAGCATAGCCTTTAGCAAAAAATGATGCCAGCAGCCTGAACAAAAAGGCTATGAGCAATATTACTTTTAAAGGATTGTCATCCCATTGTTTTTTCCACCAGGGAAGCTCCGCTGCCGCCAAATTCATAGGTTGAAGTTTTAAGCTTCGAATTTAATAAACCTTGGGTCAAAACTTCGCGAATAGGAATAGCTTATAATAGCTTAACCAGCTCCCACGAAACAAATATCAGCGTAAAAGATGCTAAGGGGCTTAATAATAGCCTATGTGCCTATAATATTCAATAAACCGATGGACTGAATGCTATTGCAGCCGGATCATCTTTCAAGCAGTAAACCAGCCAGTTGTTTGAGATTTATTTCTGAGATCTTCAAATCATATTTGGCCCGGTCGCGATTATTTTTTGCGTTTATAAGATTTACCTGAGCCTGTCTAAAATCAATCGCATTAATCTGACCCAGGCTATATTGCCGCTTTGTACGATCGAAGTTAGCCTTGTTGGTAAGCACATTTTTGGTCTCTGCCTGTAACGTAAAGATGTTGTTTTTATATAGCTCGTGAGCGTTGTAAATATCTGTTTTCACTTGCGCATTTACCCTTTCCAGTTCAATCTGCCTATTCAATACATTCACCTTTCCCGTTTCTGTCCGGGTTCGCCGGGCTCCTCCATCAAAAATATTCCACGATAAATTTATGCCCAGGTTGTAACCACGGGTTTCGTTTGATAGCGCAAAGTTAGTAGGTGGGTTTTGATTTTCGTTCCAACTGTAAGAGCCGTTACCAGTTACTTTTGGTAAAAATTGAGCCCTGTTAATTTGGATATCCAGCTCGCTCAAAAGTATATTTTGATTGGATAATATTATTTCAATGTTGTTGGTCATGGCTATATCCAAGATTTGCTGCTCGTCTAGATAAGCGGAAAATACCAGAGTAGTGTCTACAACTATATTAGTATTAGGCGCCTGGCCCAGTAAAAGATTAAGGCTCCGTTTTAGGTTTTGCAGTTGACTAAGCTCTGATGCATAGGAAATACTATCGTTATTTAAGTCCACTTGCGCGTTGAGTTCATCTAACTTCGTTCCCTGCCCATATTTTAGTCCTCTTTGGGCACGGTCCAGCCTATCGGCAGAGTTTTCTATATTAACCAATAGATTAGTGACTACCTGGCTTTGAAAGGCTACATCGTAGAAGGTTTCATAAATGGAAACAATCGTATTTTCTATTTCCTGGCGGTTTCTCAGTTGTTCCAACTGAAGATTTTCACCTTGTTGTTGCACAGTATACTTTCGCTCAAACCCATCAAAAATGGTGTATTCTGCGGTCACTGATGCGTTATAAGATTCCGTTTCAGCTCCGTCAATTGATGTTTCTGACCCATCGTTAAAGCCTACACTCTGATTTTCATTGGCATAACTTAAGCCCCCTGTTGCGGTAACCGTTGGCAGGTAGCCACTATTTAAGACGCTATTTTCAATGGCAGCTATCTCCACATCATTTTTCGATATTCTTAAATCATAATTACTTTCAAGAGCAATATTGATAGCATCTTCCAGCTTTAGCAGATTCTGTGCTACTAAATCCGAAGCCATGGTAAAAAGAAGAATGAGAAGTAATAAATTATACTTTTTCATGGTCCATTGTAAGTTCTTTGATCGCCCGCTCAACAGATTCCCGTTCTGGCTTGATGCCCGTCATCAAGTACTTAAAATTAACTTTGATGCTGTTTGAAAAAGCAAGGAATATAGGCAAGATGAAGAGTGTCATAAATGTGGCTATGGCAATGCCATAGGCAATGGATATGGCCATGGGTATTAAAAACTGAGCCTGGAAACTTTTTTCTAATATCAACGGGGCCAGACCGGCTATGGTCGTAATAGAGGTAAGGAAAATGGCTCTGAACCTTGATCTGCCGGTTTCGTAAAGCGCCTCTTCAAACTTTAGCCCTTCTTTAAGGAAGCTGTTGAACTTGCCGGTAAAGACTAACCCATCATTGACTACGATACCTAATAATGCCACTACACCCAGCATAGAAAGTACATTTACGGGGAAGCCATGAATCCAATGGCCTAGGGCTACACCAATGATACCCAGAGGTATTAAAGCCAGTAAAAGAAAGGGTTGGCTATATGATCTAAAGGCAAATACTATGACCACATAAATAAGAAATACCACCGCGGGCAGCACGTTACCTGCCGAGCGGGCAATCTTGCCGACTTCCCGGTTTTGACCTTCAAAGCTGACAGTTATGCCAGGGTATTTTGCTTCAATCTCCGGTGCCACCTCTGTTCTCAACTTCTGCATTACGCTGGTGGCGCTTTCTTTGGGGTTAACCATATCGGCGTCTACGGTAATCTCACGTATGCCGTCCAGGTGATTAATGGCCACATCTCCACGTTCTATGCTATAAGTGGCTATTTCTGATAGCGGTACTCTCCCGTTTTGTGTAACAATTTCTATGTCGTTAATATCATTAAGACTGGATCTGTTCTGCTTTGCATATCGCACCCAAACTTTAACTTCATTTTCTCCTCGCTGCAGCCGTTGTGCTTCGTTACCAAAAAAAGCGTTTCTCACTTGCCTCATAACATCGTTGAGCGATAGTCCAAGAAGTTGGGCGTTATCTTTAAGTGTCAGGTTTATTTCTTTTATCCCTTTTGGGCTGCTGTCAACGATATCCTTTACTTTAGGATTGCTTCTTAACTCCTCATAAACAAGTTGTTTTGCTTCATTTAGTTTCTCAATATCTTTACCCTGGAGTGAGACTGATACGGGGCTACCGCCAATATTAGCTCCGGAGATGAAACTCAGCTTTTCAACGCCGGAGAGCTCAACCACTTGTTGCCTGATAAGATCTGTAATTTCCGGCGAGGAGAGGTCGCGTGTTTCTCCAGGAGACAAATTGACAATTACCGTTGCTTTGGAACTACCCGGGCCTACCTGTTTTAGCACATTTAGAATATGTGGGTTGCCTTCCAGGTTGGAACCTAGCTCTTCATTTACTTTCCAGGCGCTATTTTGAACATATGCTGCTGCTGAGTCTGTAATAGCTTCATTAGTACCCTTGGGTGTCTCTAAACTTATGACAAGCTGATCGCTGGCGTTAGCTGGAAAGAAAGTTACAACTACCACGCCTGATGCAAAAGCAGCTATAGTAACGATGAAAAAGAAGATGGCTATAGAAAAAGTCAAAAACTTATGCCTTAGTGCAAATTTGAACGCAGGACTATACAGCCTATCCTTCATGTAGTTCATGATTTTATCTCCATATACATTTATTTTATAGAGTTTGGCTTTATCCGTAAGATCCTTAGAGTGCGCGAGGTGGGCAGGCAATATAAGCAGCGCCTCTATTAATGAAATGCCAAGTGTAAGTGTCACTACTGTCGCGATATCACTGAAAAAAGAGCCGATGTTCCCTTCGAGAAAATAAAAAACGGCAAATGCTAGTACAGTAGTGGTAATAGCCGAAAGTATAGGTGTAAGTACTTCTAAAGTACCCATTATAGCTGACTTGACAGCCGAATTTCCAGCTTCGTACTTAGAGTAAATGTTCTCGGCAATGACAATACCATCATCCACCAGAATACCAATAACAATGATCATCCCAAACAGCGAGAGCATATTGATAGTCACCCCAAACTGACTTAAGACGACAAACATCCCTAGGAAGGAAATAGGTAATCCAAAAGCTACCCAAATGGCCAGATTGGGTCTCAAAAAAATTGATAATAAGAGAAATACCAAAAACATCCCTATTAGGGCGTTTTCCAAGAGAAGGGATATCCTACCCTTCAGTACCAGAGAAGTGTCAAAGGTCACTATCAGCTCTATATTATCTTCTTTTTGATTGTATTGACTTATGTATTCCTTTACCCTGTCGGCTGTTTTTATTAAGTCTTCATTGTTGGTATTGGTAATACCAACTTGAATGGATTGTTTGCCATTGTAGTATATCCTATCCGGGGTTTCGCTAAATGTATCACTGATAGTGGCTACATCCCTTAAGTAAATAAGAGTTCCTGTAGAAGTAGACTTAACTACAATATTATTTAACTCCCTGGAATAATATTCCTTATTATCAGCCCGTATGAGATACTCTTCTTTGTTGGTTTTTATGGAACCGCCGGTTATAATAATGTTAGAGTTAGTAACAGCGCTTGCTACATCTTCAAAACTCAGATTATACCGTCTCAGGTTATCTTCTAGCAATGCTATTTCAATTTCTTCATCCGGAAAGCCGGAGAGTGTTACTTGAGACAACCCTGGGAAAGCCAGTAAATCCTCTTCGATATCTTCTGCAGTTTTTTTCAAAATACTAAGAGGTACATCGTCACCAGTGACTACAAATACAATTGACTCCCTTCTATTTTCAACTTTTTCAACTATCGGAGGTTCAATGTTAGTGGGGAAGGAAGGGATTCGGTCTACTGCATTTTTAACGTCGTCTAAAACGATATTAATATCAAACCCTTCCAGCAATTCAATAGTTACAGTACCTAAATTTTCTTCTGAAACTGATGTTACTCTGTCAATACCTGAAATCCCTTTGAGGTTTTTTTCTATTTTTTCGATTACACCCTCCTCTACTTCTTCCGGCGATGCCCCGGGGTAATTAACCGTAATGTTTATGGTCTTTGATTCGGAGAGTGGGAAAATGGAGGAGTTAAGTTTGAAATACCCCAAAATGCCGAAGATCACAAAACCAATAACGCATATGTTAACGGCTACGGGATACTTAATAAAATAGGCAATGAATTGCTTCATGATTGATGTTTAGAAACGTTACTTATAGCTTACTTTCATACCTGGGTGCGCATTGGGTATGACTTCTTGAGCTATCATCATGCCGCTATCCAAACCTCTTACTATAATACTGTCAGCCAGATAATTGATAGGAATGATTTTTTGCAGGTGCAGCGCACTGTCCTTAATAACGTACATATGATTATTTTCTACTAGCAGCTCACTGCTTATCATAAAAACATCTTCAAGGCTTTCACCTTCTATTCTGGCCTTTAAGTACTGTCCCTCCCTAAGTCTTTTATCGGCGACTTCCACAATCACGTTTATGGTTTGGGTTTCTTGGTCGATTCGTGGGTTGATTCGGCTTATTTTACCTGAATAGAAGTCTTCTCCATTCAAGCTACTGAGCGATATGGATTGCTCATCCTTTAGGTATCTGCTGTCCGCCGCAGTAATAGCGAGCTCCAGCTCATATACTGTAGGCTCAATAAACTCTCCTAATTTCTGTCCGCTTCTTACCAGGGAGCCTACATCTACATTAGATTCAGTTACCGTACCTGTAAAAGGAGCTGATATGTAATATTTTGCCAACCTTTCCTGGAGATTTTTCACCGTATAATAGGTTTGAACGATATTCTTTCCAGTGACAAAAAGCTTTTCTGAATCAGATGTGGTTTTTGGTAGAGGTTCAAGTGGGCCCTCTATATTAAAATCACGCAGGTAGGCAGCCCATTTAGTAGAAGCCTCAGGAAAATCCACTTCCATGTCGGGCATCATAGCGGCAATTTGATTGACCAGGGAGCTCTTATTTGACTGTAATTGTGCCAGATGTTCGGCGCTGTTTATCCTCAACAGTAACTCTCCTTTACGAAATTTACTGCCTTCTTTAAACACGGTTTTGGTAGCTAATAAAGTCCCTTGTACCTCGCTGTAAAGTTCCACCTTACGTTTTGCTGTCAACGTACCCGTAGCCTCTATCCAGTAGGGTAATGACTTGAGTGTTACTTGTTGAGCTTTAACTTTCGTGTATGAAGTTGATGACACAGATTGGGGCTCGCTATTGGCTCTACTGCCCCGCGCAAGGTAAAAAATGGAGATACCCCCAATAATGATAATGATGCCAATACCTATACTGATACTTCTTCTCATTTTTAAAAACGGATTTTAAGCTGCATTTATAATCAATGTATATGGTTTCAATGGCATTCTAAAGATTTTTATTTTTTTGTATGTCAGTTTAGTTTGTTAAATGACCGTCTCAACATTGGATATCCGAATGTTGAAGTGAAAATTCATTGATGTTAAACAGAAGAATAATAACCAATGTTGCAAATATGAGATTTAATCAACCAACAGTCAGATCAGATCTATCAAAGTCCAATTTTAAGGAACGAATACTGTTAGGCTTTTTAAAACATACTGTCCTAATACAAAGGCGTTGAAATATATCTTCCAATCATTGGACTTAAAAACTGCTCTTGATTAAATAAAAAATTAGCTTTTAAATCAAGTCTATTATATTTTACATGTCCTTATTAGCCGCAACATTCAAGTGTTATCATTTTAGTAATTAAAAACATTACGTCATGAATAGCTTTTCCGATAATTTGGATTCAATCAAGAGACATGCCGTTGAAATAGGTATGAGTGTTGTATTCTTATTGATCCTTATAAATTTTGCCATTTCCTCTTACAGCAAAACGGAATTAAACAACCGCAACGAATTTGTAGCTAATCGTTTAGAAGTAAACTCCCGGCTTTCCGAGTTGGATAGGAGCGTTAATCTCATGGATCTTGGATTCAGAGGGTACTATATGATTAATAAGGACGGCTTTAAAGACCCTTATATGACGGCATTGGACATATACGGGGCGAATCTTGATACCTTAAAGCAAGTACTTGGCAAGTTGAATTATCACCCGCTGGATAGCATCGACTATATAAAATCAAAAGTGGGTGACTATGCGGCGCTGGTTGGACAGGGTATGGAATTCATTGAATCGGGACAACCTGAAAAGGCCGTGGAACTATTTGTAAATGATCCGGGATATGATCTGTGGAGGAACTACAGTCCTGTTCAAGCAAACATAAGAAACTTTGTAAGCGATCAGGAGATATTGAACAAAGAGCGGTATCAATCTATCGGTAGAAATTCATTTTATATACAACTGTTGAGCGTGCTCTTAGGGCTTCCCACTCTTATTTTTGTATTCATTCGCCTGAGGCGCAATGATACCAAACTGAGTTCGCTGTTCGAAGATCTTGACAAAAGCAATCAGGAACTCATCTACAATGAAGGTCATTCCGAAGCTACGGCTCTAGACGGGCAGCAAGTAATCTCTAAGATCATCCAAAACCTTAAAAATACTTCCACTTTTATTAAAGACATTACGAAAGGCAACCTGAATGTGGCATGGAACGGGATGGACGAAAAGACGGATAATTTGAATAAAGATACGCTTGTAGGTGAATTGATCAGTATGCGGGATCAAATGAAGGCCGTTAAAGCGGATGAAGAGATCCGCTACTGGGTGGCGGAAGGCATCTCAAAATTTTCTGAGATTGTCCGCGATGACCAATCCGGGTTGAAAGGTCTCGGCGAAAAGATCGTTTCAGAGGTAGTGACCTACACTAATTCTTTGCAGGGCGCTCTGTTCTTGTTAAATGAAGATAATGCAGACGATAGGTTTCTTGAGCTCGTTAGCGCTTATGCCTATGATCGAAAGAAATTTCTTGAAAGAAGGGTGGACATTGGTGTAGGTATGGTAGGACAGGTGTATTTGGAAGGACTTACTACCCGGCTTAGCGATGTACCACAACATTACCTTTCCATTACTTCCGGGTTAGGACATGCGCTACCCGAAAATCTACTCCTTGTGCCTATAAAAGTAAATGATAATATTCAAGGCATATTGGAGCTGGCTTCCTTTAATGATTATGAAGATCATGTGATTGAATTTTTGGAAAAGGTGTGTGAAATTGTAGCCTCGGCTGTCATTAACACGAAAACCGCTATGCAGACCAAGCAACTATTAGAGCAAAGCCAGGAAAATACCGAAGAGATGAGATCGCAGGAAGAAGAGATGCGGCAGAATATGGAAGAACTACAGGCTACCCAAGAGGAACAGGAGCGGCTACGTACTGAACTGGAAGAGAAAATAGACTTACTCGAATCCGAACTAGCGAAAAAGAACTACGAATACAGCGCCAAGTAAACTAGTTTACCTGTTATTTAGGTAAGCCTTCATAGAGGCTTAAAAAAATGACAGGAAGACATTGAGATGAATTATTAGACTCCATTTCAATTTAGTCGACTTTATATATGTATTCAAATTCACTACTACAGTTTGGCAGCAGCGAGTATTTGAACCAATTCAAAACTTCCGGGTTACTCGTTCAAATAGGATCATTAAAAGTAGGAGACAATGCAAAGACCCGATTTAGAAAATATAATGTCAGGGGCGGAATTTAACCGGTGGTATTGGACAAAGGAGGAAATGGTGAAGATTTGCAGGAACGCTGGACTACCTGTAAACGGGAGAAAATTTGATTTAAGGGATAGGATTATGTATGCGTTGGATAACAAGGGAGAAACCCTGTCCTTGCAGAAAAAGAATAAACCTATCTCAAAATTTAATTGGGCAAAATCACAACTGACATTAGAAACCGAGATCACAGACAATGTTTCTTTTGGACCTAATTTTAGAAATTTTTTAAAAAGTCAAATTGGAAATAAATTTTACTGTCACAGTGATTTTATGGATTGGGTCAAGTCAAACGCCGGAAGAACTTTAAGAGATGCGGTAGAAAAGTGGCTGGAACTTGAACGCCGAAAAGATGATCCTACGTTCAAAAGAGATATTGCTGATAACAATATGTATGCACAATACACCCGCGATTTTATTGAAGATAACCCCGGCAAAAGTCTTAAAGACGCAAAGAAATTTTGCAAATTAAAAAGCAACATACGACAGGGTGAGGGTTAATTTAGGTTGGAAAATAATGCATTAATAATTTAGTTAATTAAATTAAATT
>CALBPF010000313.1 GCA_937899105.1 uncultured Flammeovirgaceae bacterium
GCAAATCCCGATACTTTAAGTAGATATTAAATGAGTTCAGAGGCACGTGCCATATCTGGACGTTGTATTGAATGAAAGCAGTTTTGGGTTAGAGGCCAGTGAATTTTCCAGGATTGTTTTTTAATCGGTAAGCCTGAATCAGATCAGCCAATGAATCGAAAGAGGAAAATGGCTATTTTGCTGTTTCAGGTCTTTCGGTGGGACCGTGTCAAGTACGCATTTGTAAAACGAGTTCTCGTTTATAGACTTGGCGGAAATTAGGTTCTACCTGCACAATGTCAACTTTTTGAACCCTTATTTAATAGGAATCATGGAATGAGATGATTCAGGGCTTGTCTTTTATCCTGTCGTTCAGCTAACAGTTCTTGCTTCTTTTCAAAACCATGCGCTGACCTGAAATTCACCTGGCCGGGAGGCCCATAAATAAAACGGACCTTTGGTAAAACTACTTCCACTACTTTTTCCTATACCTTTGACTGGTAGGAGTGGCTGGAAAAATAATTGACTTTCAATGGCGTATAGAAAAAACTCAATATAACAAACTCGATAAATATCATCCTGCAACATGCATCTCTTAGCTTTTTTTGCAGTCATGAAGCCACTATATTTATCTCAACCTTATGGAGAATATGATGAAATCAGTGAATAGAAATAATATTATCTTAGAATACTTTTCAGGATTACTACTGTTTTTCTCAACTTTCGCTTCCTATGCTCAAGTTGATACTCTATCAAATAGACTACCGATTAAGACTTTCAGCTCTGATCAATTGGTAAAAGATTTTGAAGTCTTTAGGGGTAGTCTGGAAGACTATCATGCCGGTCTTTATTGGTACACTTCGAAAGATGAATTAGATCAGATCTTTGATGAAGCACGAGCCTCAATAAATGATAGCTTATCGGAGTTAGAGTTTTTTAGAAAACTCACTTTTATTACTTCAAAAATCCGATGTGGTCATACAGTAATCCGCACTTCCATAGCCACAAGAGATCATATTTCCCAAGTGGGAAAATTACTCCCATTTGAAATCAAAATCCTAAATGGAAAGATGTACATGCTGGAGAGCAGAATCGATAGGGAACTACCCATAAAGCCTGGGATGGAGATTTTAAAAATTAATGAGTATACGACAGACTATCTATTACACTTAGCGAACTCTGTAAACTCCGGTGACGGGTTTATTGAAACCAATAAGATTAAACGTTTCGAAAGGTATTTTCCATATTTCTATGTGACCCGATTCGGTCCTACAGATGAATACAAGATTGACTATCTAGATGAACAAGGAAAAAAAAATTCTGTACCGATAATTGCCCGCCTTGCTAGTCAGCTTAACCCGAAAAATAGTTCTCAAAAGAATCTAAAGCTCAGTTTCCCTGATAGTACTATCGCTTTAATAAAGGTCAGGCAATTTCAAAACTGGAAAGAAGGAAAGAAAAATTTCAGATTTGAAAAGGAGTTAAAAGCCATGTTTCAGAAAATCTCAACCTCTGAAGTAGATAACTTAGTTATAGACATGAGGGACAATCTTGGGGGCGATGATAACTTTGGATTACGTTTGTTTTCCTATTTATACGATAAGCCAATAATCGAATTTAAGGAGCAGACGCTCATCGCTAACAAGTCAGAATATTTTAGATATACTAAGGACCTTAACAGAACTAAGGCCATATTTTATCATATGCTTTTCACAAAAAAAGGAGACGACTCCAGATTTTATATGAGGCATGCCGAAACCTTGAAACCTTCGAGTCCGTCTCTCCCACAATTTACCGGAAATGTTTACATCCTAATAAATGGCGGTACCTATTCAACGGGTGCTGACTTTGTGGCGCTCATGAAGTCTTACCAGTTAGCCACGTTTATAGGAGAAGAAGTAGGCGGAGCTTATTATGGAAATACGAGTGGATACTTAATTACGACCATACTTCCATACAGCAAACTTCGATTAATCCTACCTGTGGTCAATTACAGAACGAATGTGGAACCTACTGAGAAGATTGGACGTGGTGTTATGCCAGATTATCCAATTAAACCAGCTATAATGGATTTAGTAAATGGAATTGATACAGAGTTAGAATTTACAAGACAGCTTATAAATCACAAGTGAATATCAATATTCACATTAATCTCCATAACAAACTAAAATGAATATGCGAACTGAGCCATTTGAAAGGACAATGCAAATAAGTAATCAAAGTACTTCTAATAACAGGAGCGCATACTCATTTTAGTTGATCATTAGAAGCTATTCAGCAAATCGAGAAAAAACATGCAACTTTCAATATTATGGCTTTTTATTTCTTTACTTCTTCCAACAGGGGACGAATTGACCCCTGAACAAATTGCTACTGATTACTTTTTCGAGAACATCTTCGAACAAGATCTTTCTGACTATAGAGTGATCGAGTTTAACGCTTTAACCGAACAAAACGGGTATTTCGGGATTGTAGTTAACTGTAATAGCATAAGGACTTTGTTTAAGGAACTCGAAGAAGCAACACCTGGAACATCTGTGACAGTTGACGCCAGTAAATGCCCAGTTAGAGTCAAGAAGATTCGCGACAACTCTAACCGGGTTAAAATTGAAGTGAAGTCAAGAAAAGATTTAAGTGAACGAACTTTCGTGTACATAACGGCATATCGCAGATTGAGATTTGTTAATCATTATATCCTAACTCTTAGCCAGGAAGGAACTGAAGTCTTAGATGTATGCAGAGTATCCGAAATTATCTGAATGACATCACCTGCCACAAATCTCCTTATACGGACATAACTCACACTTCTTCACATACTCCGTTTGGTCAAAGGGTTGGTCTGAGATAAAGATCTCATAAAGTGTTTCTCTTAATTTTTCACGGTATTCGTCCAGATATAGGGTTACGTCTTTTATCTGCTGCTTGTCATCCTCATGATAGAAGAGGCTGCTTTCATTTTGGAACAGAGCATTCTTGTTAAAGACTATGGGTACTACCCGTTCCCCATCCTCTTTCTTGTGCATTAGGGTATAAGCGAAAGTTTGGAGGGCGGCCTTATTCCGGTCTTTTCTTAAGAAAAGCTCCTCTACATTTCTAAATTTCTGCTTATCGCTGCCCGTCTTATAGTCGATCAGGCGCACCATGCCGTCTTTTTTATCGATGCGGTCTACCAGTCCGCCCATGGCAACGGTGAGGCCGTTTTGCAGTTGGATTTCAGTGCTGTACTGCTCCTCTACGCCCACCACTTCGAAAGGGGCGTACTGTTCATCCAGCTTTAGAATTTTTAGCGCAAATTCTTTTACAACCTCCCGAGCGATAAGGTTTTTGCCTTCCAACTTGAAAGGTTTATCCACTGGTACGCCATAAAACTCTTTAAAAGCATCCAGGATCAAAGGATCGAGCTGGCTACGAAAGGTTTTGAAGTCTTTCTTTTCGATGGTAGTGCGATGTTGGTACAGGTACTCCATGGTATTATGCAGCGCCTGCCCCAGCGTACGTGCATCAATGTCTTCTTCAATGGTATCGCGCTCGTACAGGCGAGTGATGTAGCGAAAGTAAAATTTCAGTCGGCAATCCAGGTAGGTATTCACCGCGGAGGGTGAAAGGGGCTTGGTTTCAACACCGCTTTCTACAATGAAACGTTCGAGGCCCGTTCTTACTTCATCCGTTTTTTCAATGGTAATGGCTTCGCGCTGCTCCGTAGCGGTGTAGTTGGCCAGTACCTTTTGTTTGATCTCCAACCCGGATTCATGAATGAGCTGCTGTAGAAAGCGGCTCATCTCCTCGCCGCCCAGATCGTTTCCTTCAGTGTTGTAAAAGAGATTGATAGAAGAGGCCCGTTGCAGCAATCGATAAAACAAGTAGGCGTAGATGGCATCCTGCTGATCATAATGCGGCATGTGATACGCCCTTCTGAGGTTATAAGGAACAAAAGAATGCTGCTTGCCCGTAGACGGAAAGAAGTCCTCATTCATAGAGAGTACAAACACATGCTCAAAGTCAAGATTACGCGTTTCCAGCACCCCCATGATCTGCAATCCGCGTAGCGGTTCTCCCGTAAAGGGTAGCTTTTCGGTGCGTACTACCTGTCGGAAAAGTCGTGCGAAGGCATTAACGTCTACAGTTTCGTTACTCTCTTCGAGGATATCTGCATAACGATTAAGCAGTTTGTAATAATAATGCAGGTATTCCATATCCAACGCCTCTTTGTCTTTGTACTCCACATAAAGGTTGGCCAGCACCTCCTTAAGATAAGCCACAAAAGACTCCGCCACACCGGAGAAAATGGAAGTCAGCACTGTGCCAAGCCCCAATTCATCGGCATAGAGAAAAACCCGGTTATTTTGCTCAATGGATTGGATCAGTTTTTCTATGCCTTTAGCGTCTATGGCAGCTATCTCAGGATGCCTCAATATGGCAAGTACGGGTTTGAAATAGAAAATCGTTTGGCCGTTATCACCCAGCTTGGCAAATTGGTGCAACTCTAAAATGCTTTCAATCAGGCTATTGACCGGCGCAAATGCTAAAGGAAAGCCCATCGTTACGTTGATAGCGCCCACCTGCGCTGGTAACGAATGTAAAACGGGAAATAGCAGCGACTCATCGGCCAGTACGATGGCCACCTTTCTAAGGTCAAGATCAGGCTTTTCAACCAACAGCTGACTTAACTGCTGCCCAACGAGTTTAGCCTGGCCCACATGCTGTGGAACACCTAAGAGTGTAATGTCTTTCTCCCCGGATTGCAGGTTGTTCTTACTCCCAATTTCAAAAGATGTCTTAAACACATATTTCCGCTGATAAAGCCTGAAAAAGTGTCCAGATTCTTGACGTTTATCAGTCAGGTAGTAGTCGTCTACATCCCAAAAGATCCGGGCATTTTTATTCACTATCAGCCAGGAAATGATCTTTTCCTCCGCTTCCGTTAAAGCATTAAAACCAGCAAACCATACCGGCCCAGGTAAATGCCGCCACTCGTGCTTATCCAAGTTCTCCGCCAGCTGCCTGTATTGCATGCCCTCATAGACGATGTTCTGCTCAGCTAGGTGACTATTCAAATTCGCATATACGGCCCCCAGCTTTTCCCATACCCGCAAAAACCGGTCTTTATTCACAGATTTAGAATCTTCAAAGCCTTGCCAGAACTGCTGGATCAACTCTTTCTGTTCGGGCTCCAGGAAATCGAACGCCAGATCCAGCTGCTTTTGGCGGGAAAGATTAGTGTAGAGACTTTGGGCATCAACCAGGTATTTGTCCACTTCGTCAAAGTCCTTGAGCAGCATCTGCCCCCAGAAGTAAAAGCGGTCAAAACCTTCGGTTCCCTTCATGATCTTTTTGTATACTGTGTACAGTTCATGGATCAATTGCAGTGAATCCGCCACAACCCGGTCAGATTGCAGCCCAACAAACTGCTGGAACGACACTATCGTTGGTGACCAGGAAGGGCCATCAATGTATTCCTTCAGCGCCTCCCGGAAGTAAAGCCCCGCCCTTCGGTTAGGAAATACGACCATCACATCACCCATGTCTTTTGGGTGGTGTTCGGTTAGTTTTTGTGCTATTTCCTGGAGGAAGGTTTTCATTTGTTGGTTTCGCGTTTTCAACTCACCCTGATCGAGCTACACTCGATCTGTCCCTCTCTAATCTTAGAGAGGGATGTAATTGTTCCCCTCTCTTATAAGAGAGGGGTTAGGGGTGTGTTAACCTACTCTTAATTTTTTCTAAAACTTCATTCAAATTATTGTTTACTTCATCATTAGTAATTCTGATGACCACAAGTTCCATTTCCTTCATTATCAAATCCCGCTGCTCATCATAATCAGCTTTAAGATCATGAATCTTACCATCAACCTCAACGACTAGCTTCTTCGAATGACAATAGAAATCTGCGATAAAAAAGAAACGTTTACCTCCTTCGTCGTAGGTTATTGGGTGTTGTCGCAGAAACTTAAACCCTGACAACTTCCTGTTCCTCAGATTTTGCCAGAGAATTCCCTCTTCCCTGGTCTGATTTCTTCGAAGCGATCTGGCTAAATCCTTCCCATCTTCCCAATTCATATATTCTCCACCGCCCCCTCTCTCAAATACCACAAATACGCTTTTACATTTTCATGGCCCATCTGCTCCAGCAGGTTTTTGTATTGAAGGATCTGCTTTTTATACTTATCATCCTTTTTTCCGGTCTTGTAGTCGATGACAGCGGCTTCTCCTTTTTTCCAGATCACCCGGTCCGGGCGGTATTCACTTTCTTTGGTGAGGATGGTAGCCTCGTTTCGCACCTGCCAGCTTGCATCAAACCAATGCTTCACCAATGGGTTTTTGAAGAGTTGTTTTAGGAAACTACGCAGTTCTTCAGCTTCCTCATGGTTCAGTGATTCCTCAAAATAGACCATGTCCAACGCACGTTTGAAGTCTTTCATGTATTGCACATGTGAAAGTATCCGATGCACCAGGTTACCATAGTTGATCCTGGACTTCCGGTCGTCCACTTCTTTAAGTACATCCACTGAATGTTTGACGGTGATCTTCTGGCGCCAGTTAAAATGAATGTAGCTGTCCAGTTGGGCGCTTTCAAATTCATTTTCCAGCTCTCCTTCAAATTCGCCTAATTCACCGAAGATGAAGCGCTGAGCGCCGCTGTTCCAACCGTCTGATAAGTCAAATTGCTCATTGCTTAGCAAACTGTATAACAACTCACTCAGACCTTGCTTTCGCAGTTGCCGCTGTGGTGCAAAAACGATAAGGTTGTTCACGGCTCTTGTCATGGCCACATAGAGCATGTGTAAGCTATCCAGATAGGCCTTTGACATCTCCAACTGGTAATCGGCCTTGAAGTAGGTTTCTGACAGCTTGCTGGAATAACGTAGAGGTAATGGACCCATATCAAAAGGCGCTTCCTGGATGGCATTCCAAAGCACAGGGCTCATTTTGTGATCTAATGTCCAATTGCAATACGGGATCAACACCGTATGAAACTCAAGCCCTTTCGCCTTATGAATCGTTAGGATCTTAATGGCATCCAGGTCATCGGCCACTTTGATGCTTTGTTTCTTGCCGGTCTCTTCCCACCAGATCAGGAAGGAGTGGATGTCTGCCTGTTCCTGGCTTATGAATTTTAACACCTGATCCTGAAAGGTCTGAAGGTAGGCGAACTGGCCGTTGACTTTATTCAATTCAAATGTAGCTATCAACTCTTCCAATAACTCAAAAAGTGGCATCCGGAGGTACTTCTCCCGGTTGGCCGGAAATTGGGCCGGCATAAGTTTTTCAAACTCCTCGGTGCTTTTAGCTCCTGAAAACAGTGCATGCAGGCTACGGTCTTGCTTTCCAAAAAGCACTCGGTAGTTATAGGCCAGCTGGGCCTTGTTGATCGTGTCCTTAGGTTCATGCAGATAGTACAGCGCAGCTATCAAGGTATTTACCGCTGCGGAACTTGAAAGAAACAGGGATTCGTTAGACACTACATCAAAGCGATAGTGAGAATCTGCTTCTTTTTGGTAGTTCATGAGTAAATCGGCCACTTCCTTTCCTTCCTTATTCTCACGCACCAGAATGGCAATTTCCCGTAATGGAATTCCTTTGTCCTGGAGTTTCTCTAACCTGGATGGCAATACTTCATTGACCTTTTCTCGCCAATTGTAGTCCTCTTCGTCCTCATAAAACTGTATGTCAATGTATCCCTGTTGTTTCGTCAGCTTCACCTCAGGTATCTTTTGTTCTACCGCTGAGTAAACTATATCAAAGGTTTCACCTAAACCACTATCCCCTTTAAGCCTATCACCAAGCTTCGAGGAAAAAAGTAGCGGTAACTGTTTAAATACGGCATTGTTGAATTGAACGACCCGTGCCTCACTTCTATAGTTGCTGTTCAGCTGAAGCACTTTTGTTTGAAGATCGCCAAACTGTTCCTGAACCTGGAATTGCAAAAGTTCCAGATCCCCACCGCGCCATCGGTATATGCTTTGTTTAACATCACCTACCAACAAGTTCTGATTCCCCTCTGCCATGCTGTTTTCAATCAAAGGCCGAAAACTTTGCCACTGAAACGCCGAAGTGTCCTGGAATTCGTCAATGAGGTAATGATTGAAAAAAGACCCCACCTTCTCGTATACAAACGGGGCATCAGTATCCTGAACCAGCTCCCTTAAAAACCGTGTGGCATCAGAAATGAGCATGACGTCATGTTCCGCTTTATATTCCTGTAGCTTCCTGGAAAGGTCTGACAGCAACCCGTAACCATATATAAATTTACGAATGGCCTTCGCTGGGTCATACTTCACATGGCCAGCTTCATATAATGTTACGGCTTGTTCTATGCCTTCATGAAGTCCATTTTGAAGGGCTCCATCTATGGCTGCGGCCTTCGGTGATTTAGCCGGATACCATTTGTGATCATTCAATGCCTGATAGACGTAGTTGTTAGGTTTATAGTCATTCCCTAAAATAATCTTATCCAGGTGTGCGGCTACCCCTCTTTTTTTCTGAGTAAAGTCCTCTACGGTAAGACCATATTTGGCCAATAATGATTTTCCAGATTCCCCAATGGACTGCATCTCACGGTCATAAGACTTGATGACGTAATCGAGCTGTTTCAGGAATTCAAGGATCCCGGTCTCACTTTTTAAGTTCTGATCCAATTCCAGGTCCTGAAGCTCCTCACGGAACAGCTCACGGGCAAAAGATCGGAGCTCCTTCTGTACATCCCAGCTTTTACCATCTCCCAGACGCTCCATGGTAAAGGCTATGAGCCACTTTCTCAGGTTCTTATTCGTTTCAACTTCCAGGAGCAGGTCGTTAACGATCTGAATAAGAATCAGATCGTAATTCAACTCCAACCTGTAACTCCCTGCAAGCCCTAATTCCCGGCTAAAGCTGCGAATCACTTTCTGAAAAAAGCTATCAATGGTGCTAATGGAAAAGTGGGAATAGCCGTGCAGGATCCTGGACAGCAGGGCAACGCTTCTTTGCTGAAATTCCTTAGCCTCCAGATTCAAATGACCCATAAGATCATTTGCCATAGTGTCAAACCGGCCTTGCCCAAACTCATCCAATTTTTGAATGATGCGGTTTTTCATTTCCTGCATCGCCTTATTGGTAAAGGTGACGGCAAGAATATGCTTGTAATAATTTTCTGTGGTAAAAGCGAGTTTTAGGTACTCACGGGTGAGCGTGTAGGTTTTTCCTGATCCCGCGGAAGACTTGTAAATAACAAAGTTTCTATTGCTCATAGATACTTATCTGTCATTTTCTGACCGGAATAATGTTTTTTAATAAGGCCAACTAAGTCGTCAGACCACTTTATCTCATTTATTAAAGTTTTGAAGGGTTTTTGACTAGCGGTCAGACGACTCATTGGTAAATTTATAAGCAAATCACCACACTAGTTATCTGCCCCAAAGATAAAATCGGCGCTGTGGTATGTAGTGCCGTAGTTGTTGACGAGATTCTTAACCTGATACAAGGCATCAATAAGTTGTTCCTTTTGTAGTTCCCTTAGCGGGTGCGCATAGACTGACCAAAGTACGCCGTTAGAAAGTGCATATTTTGCATCCAGCGCCCTATCAAAATTAGCTTCCATCATCTTTTTCAGCTGTTCAGCCTCCACCTTACTCTCCTCCATAATTCCTGCCATCAACCGCATCCTATTGGCACTTTCATCGGTAATCAGATAAATCTGGACTCCATCTAACTCATATTCCACACTAGGGCCGTTCTCTGCCACCACCACAGCTCGCTGCGCCAGCGCCAGCTTCAAGGATTTTAAATCCATGTCCTGAGCCATAGTTACATTGGCCATGGCCATTAGAGTGCACATTAAAAAAACGCGCATCAGATTACTTGCTAAGGATATAGGTGAGCACCGGACGCTTGGCATGGTTAACCACGTCTTCTGCGATACTTCCAGTGAGGAGATGCGCAAAACCGGTACGACCATGGGTAGCCATAGCAATCATGTCAGCATCGATCATCTCGGCAAAGTGCATGATGCCTTCCTCCTCTGAAACATCATTATAAACATGTGTATCGTAATTTTCGAATCCACATTTCTCAGCATATTCCTTTAATGCAGGTAGGGAAATGCGGTCTGCTTCAAAGTTATTCGGAGTGTTCACGCGAACCACATGGATCTTGGCGTTAAAGAAGGTCTGGAAATTGCGAACCACGAGCATGCAGGTGTCATCCTCATCGTTAAGCCCAGTTGCAAACACAATGTTGTCGAAATCCACATTTTCGACATGCTGTCTAAGTGTTACGACGGGACAATCCGCATGGCGAACTACTTTTTCAGCGTTGGAGCCTACCAATGCCTCAGTGAAATTATTCGTACCATGGGTACCCATTACCACAAGATCAACATTGTGCTCCGTAATAATTTCACGGATGCTATGATAAGGGTTACCGATTCTAATCTCCTGCTTTATGGGAATCTCACTATATCTATGAACAGTGCCCTGTAAATCTGCTGTAGCCTTTTCAATGAGCTTAAGAATGAAGAGTCTGTCTTGCATATCCGGAAGTTCAACCTCACCTGTGAAGCGTACGGAATTGACACTGGAATCCTCCACCACATGGAGTAATATTAACTCCGCTTCCATCTTCTTTGTGAGTTGAGCAGCAAAGTCAACGGCGTATATAGCATGCTCAGAAAAATCAGTAGGAACGAGTATTTTTTTCATGATTTGTACGATTTTCTATTTATTTAAAATTAGGATTTAATCCTGATAACACAAGTAATTTATAGACTGCCACCAGGGATGTTGATGACCTGAATCAGCAAAGTAAATGACTAGTCTCATGCGGCAATATGAGGCTCTCGGCGAACTTTAAATAGGCTAAACCCCGTAAAACGATAGTTATGGAACTAACAAAAAGTCAACATCTTGAAAAGTCACACCACGAAACTAAGCAGTGGCTCTCCGACATTCAATTTTGGTCGGATGAATTAGTTTTCTTCATGCGCATTCTTACGGAAAAAATAGAATCAAACACAGATGAGCGTATGCTTGAAAAGTTGAACCAACTCAGTGAGCAGGTCAAGTATTATCAGGAAAAACTTATTGCACATTTCACCAAAGTGTTGTCCGAACATGAATCTAAGCTAGCTCATATGATAAGCGGACAATACACCTATTACGATTCGTACGGATCTGAACATGCTAATATCAACGGTCACATCAATTCTTTTCGCCAGGAGTTCCGTATGTTTAAGAAAGAGTTTTACATTAGCCTGGCAAGTGACCTGCCAGCTTCTTAAATTAACTGCCCAAGCCCAAACAACAGCACAAAAAGCAACGAGGTAAACGCCAGCTGTCTCAAAAAGGGATCAAGATCACCGGCTTCGGTTTTATGCCCTACCGCCTTGGCATTTCTAATTAAAAGTGGAATCACCAAAAGAAAAAGAAACTGCTGTGGCGCGTGATAGTTGTAAATCACATACACCAGGGCAGCAAGCAAACCTGAACTAAGTATTAACCAATGATATTTGACTGCCCTCGGTCTGCCAATACGTACGGGAATGGAGAATTTCCCGGCGGCCATATCGCTTTCTATATCTCTAATGTTATTTACATTAAGTACCCCTGTAGAAAACAGACCAATACTTATCGCCGGAAGCACAAGATCTAAGCGCACGGAGCCCGCAAACAGATAGTAAGAGCCTAAAACCGCAACGAATCCGAAAAAGACAAGCACGGAGAGGTCTCCAAGACCGATATATCCGTAAGGTTTTCTTCCGGCTGTGTAGGCTACCGCAGCTAGAATAGCTACAACCCCAATACCAAAAAAGAACAAAAAAGCCTTCCATTGTAAACCAAAAGCCAGGTATAAGAGGTATATTCCACTTGCGAGCGTAAGCACTATAAAGATCGCAATGGCCTTACGCATCGCTGTTAATGAGATTAAGCCTGCCTGAACCGTTCTTGAGGGTCCGCTACGCTTTTCACTATCCGCACCGTTAACAGTATCGCCATAGTCATTGGCAAGGTTGGATAAAATTTGCAAACTAACCGTAGTTAAAGCACACCAGAGAAAAATAGGCCATGAAAAAAAGCCGTCAGCAGCCGCTAAAAAAGCCCCCATACCAATGCTCGCCAGCGCAAGGGGTAGTGTTCTTAATCGAAAAGCTGCAATCCAAACCATTAGCATAAATCACGAAACTTAGTTAAATTAAACGTGTTTAATGGAGTAAACACCAGCACTATGAAAAATCTTCTCGCCATGTACTTTTGTCTGTTAGCAAGTTCCTTGGTTGCACAAAACAATGAAAGTTCAAAGACTATAACCAACTATGCGTCATTGAGTTTTTATAGCGAGCTGGAAAATCGACTTCCAAGAGAATATGTTTTTGTAGATAACTTCAATCAATTCATTCAGATACCAGAAGAACAGAATCTTAGCGTTTTTCAAAATGAGAGCCTGCTGAATTCAACCGATGTAACGGGAAATTGGATGGGAACGTCTACTACAAGTAAATTCTTATTTATGAATCGCGAGTTTGAGAGCACGCAGATCTATGATCTTAACGGCGTACTTCGTCAAACGAGCGTATCTTTTTCTTTTAGGAAGAAGAAATAATTTTACATTCTCTCCGGCACATTTATACCTAAAAGCCCCATGGCCTGTTTAATCGTTTGAGCTGTAAGGCGAGAAAAAGCGATTCGGAATTTTAGTTTATCCCTATTTTCTTCATTGAAAATGGACACTTCCTGATAGAATCGATTGTATTCCTTAGCTACATCGTATGCATACTGTGCAATCACATCAGGAGAATAAGTATCAGCCGCCTCCGCGATCTTATCCTTAAAATTGGCTAAGAGCTTTAGAACGCCGATTTCAACAGGCTCAAGACTCTCTAACTTCAACAGAGAATCACCAAGTTCATCATAACCAACTTGATTGGCTTTTCGCAAAATAGCAGATATTCTGGCGTGTGTATATTGTATGAACGGCCCCGTATGCCCCTGAAATTGTATGGACTCATTAGGGTCAAATAACATTCTTTTTTTGGGATCTACCTTCAGTAAGAAATATTTTAAAGCGCCAAGACCGAGGTTGTAATACAATTCTCGAGCCTGTTCTTCTGTGAAACCTTCAATTTTTCCAAGTTCCTTGGTATGCTCTTCAGCCGTGTCCAGCATTTCCTGCATCAGGTCATCGGCATCTACGACCGTGCCCTCACGAGATTTCATCTTTCCACTTGGCAGATCTACCATTCCATACGAAAGGTGATAGCATTCCTTTGCCCATTTATATCCCAGTTTTTCAAGGATAAGGAATAATACTTTGAAGTGATATTCCTGTTCGTTACCTACGGTATACACTTGACGCGCTATTTTAGGAAAATCCCGAAAGCGAAGAATAGCAGTACCAATATCCTGAGTCATATACACGGATGTGCCGTCAGAGCGCAATAAGAGTTTCTGGTCCAGGCCCTGATCCGAGAGATCCACCCATACCGAGCCATCTTCTTTTTTATAAAATACACCTTGATCCAGACCTCGTAGTACCTCTTCCTTTCCGAGTAAATAAGTCTCTGATTCGTAATAGAGCTTATCAAAGTCTACACCCATCGTTTGATAGGTCGCATCAAAACCACTGTATACCCAATTGTTCATTTGCTTCCAAAGCTCATAGACCTCAGGGTCTTTGTCCTCCCACTTTAGCAAGAGTTCTTTTGCCTCCTTCATGATAGGCGCATCAGTTTCGGCCTGTTCCTTGCTTAGACCCTGCGCCTCTAATTCAGAAATCTGCTTTTTATATTCCTGATCGAACTGAACATAATAATCACCTACGAGCTTATCTCCCTTCTTATCAGAGGATTTGGGAGTTTCTCCATTACCAAACTGCTGCCACGCCACCATAGACTTGCAGATATGAATACCACGGTCATTAATGATCTGCACCTTGTGGACCTTGTTGCCGGCCGCCTTTAAGATCTCAGATACCGACCATCCAAGAAAATTATTTCGGAGGTGACCCAGGTGCAATGGTTTGTTAGTATTGGGAGACGAATACTCTACCATTACTTCTTTACCTGTGGACGACAGTTGACCGGGGTTGGGATCATAAGTCAATTCTTCAAACGTAGAAATCCAGGCTTTATAAGTTAGTGACAGGTTCAGGAACCCTTTTACCACATTAAAATCGCTTATAAAATCACTATTCTCTTGAAGTTTCTGACCTAGCTGTTGTGCTGTCTGCTCTGGGCCCGTCTTACTCAACCTAGCCAGGGGAAAACAAACCAGGGTATGTGTACCTTCAAATTCTTTGCGTGTTGGTTGCAAAGAGATCTGCTCTATAGGCAGTTCGGTATTAAACGCTTCCTTAAAAGCAACGGTTATTTCCGCTGTTATTTCTTGTTCTAATATCATTTCAATGTTTATGCCTTTATAATATTGACGGGGTATTTCTCGAAGGTGCTATCACTCGTAATAATGCTTAAGTTTTCTGATATCGCCTGAGCTATGATGATACGATCAAACGGATCACGATGATATAAATCCAGATTCGTTAGATAATTAAGGTGACTAAGTTCTAGATTCAACAACTCAAAACTGCTGTCCTCCATTGCTTCCATAAACTTCAAGGGCATTTCCAGTTTTCCAATCTGCATTTTAATTAAGATCTCCCAATACGAAATAATACTTACTGCAACATTGCTTTGCTGAATTATTGAAATAAGTGATTTGGTCAAACGTCTATCATTCCGAAACCACCAGATCAAGACGTTCGTATCAATGAGAATCCTCTTCATCATCTACTCCATAAAACATATCCTCTATTTCTTTATTAGTCTCAGGAGAATCCCAATCATCTGCAAGCCAAATTTGTCCTTTCAAAAACCCGGGCATTCTCTTTTTCTTCTTTTTGGGTATCGCTACCAACTTCACCTTGGGCACTCCTGATTTAGCAATAACCACTTCTTCTCCATTTAAAACAGCTTCTATGAGCTTAGAAAGATGTGTTTTAGCATAATGAATGTTAACCGTTTCCATAGTTCCTTTTTCTTAACTTAGCTAAGTTAGCTAACTCTAATTAAGTTTAAAAGGTTTTCTTTACCATCCCAAAACGTAACCAAAAATTAAAGGAGCAACAATAGTGGCATCAGATTCAACGATATATTTTGGCGTATCAATATTCAATTTGCCCCAGGTTATTTTTTCATTGGGTACAGCCCCTGAATACGAGCCGTAACTTGTGGTAGAATCAGAAATCTGGCAGAAATAACTCCAAAATGGGGTATCGGTTCGCTCCATATCCTGATAAAGCATTGGTACGACACAAATAGGGAAATCACCGGCTATGCCTCCGCCAATCTGGAAGAAACCTATGCCCTTGTCCTCCGCGTTTTCAGTATACCAATCGGCCAGAAAGGTCATATATTCTATTCCCGACTTCATCGTAGAAGGATTCAGCTCCCCTTTTAAGCAATAAGACGCAAAGATATTCCCCAGCGTGGAGTCTTCCCATCCGGGTACTACCATTGGTAAATCCTTCTCTGCAGCAGCAAGCATCCAGCTGTTCTTTAGATCAATTTCGTAATACTGCTCCAGCGCTCCGGACTTTAAGAGCTTGAACATAAACTCATGCGGAAAGAATCGCTCGCCATTCTTTTCAGCTTCTTTCCATATCTTAAAAATATGTTTCTGGAGTCTTCTAAAGGCCTCTTCTTCAGGAATACAGGTGTCGGTCACCCTGTTCAACCCACTCTCTAATAGATCCCGCTCATCTTTTGGTGTAAGATCACGGTAGTCAGGCACACGCTTGTAGTGTGAATGCGCTACCAGGTTCATAAGGTCCTCCTCAAGATTAGCACCTGTACATGATATGATATGGACTTTATCCTCTCTGATCATTTCTGCAAAGGAAATCCCCAACTCAGCGGTACTCATCGCTCCCGCAAGAGACACCAACATCTTCTTGTCTTCTTCAAGATGTTTTTTATAGCCCTTGGCAGCATCAACTAAAGCGGCAGCATTAAAATGGAGATACTGCTTTTCTATGAAATCTGATATAGGACTTTGGCTCGTCATTCTTCCTTTTTAGGCAAAAAAACTTCCGCCATCATGCAACGGGCACTACCTCCCCCTAACTGTTCTATCGTATCCAATGGGCTGGAGATGATTGAGCAGTATTTCTCAATCTTATCGATCTGATCCTTATGCAAAGATTTGTGAGCAGCGCCTGACATAACCAGGTATTGATCACCCTCTTCAGAATGTACATGAAGCATATTTCCTGCAAAATGGTTTTCCTGTTCTTCCGTAATTTCAATGATCTCCTTACCGGTTTTTTCCAGCGATTTAGCAACATCATTACGTTCGCATTCAGCATCAATAGCATCCAGGCAAATCACAGCAAACATTTCTGCCACACACATCATGACATTGGTATGATAAATAGGTAGTCTCAACCCATCCACGGTCTGGTTTGCATGGAAAACTACCGGTGTATAGTTGAACTGATCACAAAACTCATTCAGCACATCCGGATCAGTTCGCATGGAAAGCGCCGCATAAACTATTTTATTCGGTCTATCAAGGATCATACTTCCGGTACCTTCCAAAAACTTACTCTCCGTTTCGTGAATAGAAAAATCTACGATGCTTGAAATATGGTAACCGTAAGTCTGGATAAGAGCATCTAATATATCTTTTCTCCGTTCTACTCTTCTGTTGTAGGCGTACATGGGGTACATTCCTACACGGCCATCATCATGAAAGGAGACCCAGTTGTTCGGAAATATTGAATCGGGTGTATCCGACTGCTCACTATCCTCAACAACTATAACGTTCAAACTATGGGCTTCTAAGGTTGAAACAAAATCATCAAACTCCTTTTGAGCCAGATCCTGGATCTGTACCTCAGAGTGTTGGATATCTTCGACCTGGAAATAATTGTTTTCAGCCGTCTGCTCGTTATAGCGGAAGTGAACAGGGCGTACCATCATGACGGTATCTGTGGTCTGCGCGGTCATTTAATCTCTAATCAAAGGTAAAGTAGAACATCTCAAGAGGCCTTCCATTTTAGCCGTCTCTTCATATTTAACGGCTTCCACGGTGAAACCCAGATCTTTAAGAATACCATTCAGTCTCTCGAATCGGATATCAGAAACGATCACATCGGGGGCTATGGAAAAAACATTGGAGTTCATATCGTACATCTCTTCTTTCGAGATTTGGATCAACTTATCCGGTCCGAAATAATCCACCAAAAAATCGTAGTCTGCCTCGTTTTTAAAACCTCCTTTGTAAATAATGGCCATGTCATGCCCAATGGGCTGGAAACAGCAATCAAGGTGAAGTGCATTTTCACGCGGATCTTCATCCGATTTATTTAGTTCAAAGGCTTTAACCGTACGATTAGGGAATGCATCCTGTAAGAAATCAACCGCTCGTCTGTTAGTTCTGGAGACTATGTATTTACTGAAATCTGGCTCCTCAGAATAGCCCACGAAGATGTGTTCGCCCCAGGGCATTACATCGCCGCCTTCTACCCTTGCTCCGTTTGGAACTTCTATTACATGTTGAGGATCAATCTGATCTATGATATATTTAACACCGTCAACCTCATGTGCCCGGTTGGATAAAATATGAGGAACTACATAAATATTGTCAATCACAAAGCCGATATCCCTGGAAAAAACCTGATTATAATGTTCAAATACCTGCGGACGATAAACTTCCACGTCATACTTCCCAAGCACATCAGCAAACCCCTCCATTTCCTCCACCAAGTCCGCCTCAGATGGATATGTTCCATTCAGGATATGGTATTTTGATTTGGGATCGTAAGCCTCATCTAAAGATGGAACTCCACCAAAATCTTGAGCTGTACCAAGTACGACAGCTCGCAACGCGGATGTTTCATTCTTGACTGAGACGTTGATCATAATTTAAGTGGTTTTGCAAAGCTGCAAAGCTAAAAATAGCGCACGTCTTTACATAACGGCCAGCTTCATTCTTTTTCGACTCCAACAGTACGCAAAGACGAAATTTATTTGTAAAAAAAAGTACTATTGCAATTCTCAAAAGACAGTATTGGATAGGTGAAAAAATACATCGACCTGATTGATCAAACCTTTGAGTTTCCACAGGAGGAATTTAAAGTTGTTGATAATGAACTGCGATTCAATGATGTCCCACTCATGGACATTATTGCTGAATATGGCACGCCGCTTAAGCTTACTTATTTACCCAAAATTGGAGAGAAAATTGAACACGTTAAGACCATATTCAGGAACGCAATAAAAAAACATAAATATGAGGGGACTTACACCTATTGCTATTGCACCAAATCCTCGCATTTTAGTTTTGTTCTGGAAGAAGCTTTGAAACATGACATTCATATTGAAACGTCCTCCTCATTTGACATACCCATTGTCAAAAAGCTCTTTCAACAAGGCAAGATCACCAAAGATACATTCGTGATCTGTAATGGATTCAAAAGACCACTTTACAAAGAATACATCACAGAACTTTTAAACGACGGGTTCAGGAACTGTATCCCCATTCTTGATAATTTGAATGAGCTGGCTCATTATGAGGAGTATGTTCAAGATAATTACGATGTGGGAATTCGAATAGCAGCCGATGAAGAGCCTAACTTCGAATTTTATACTTCCAGACTTGGTATCCGTTACCATGATGTAAACACCGTCTACAGGGCGCAGATCAAGCCGAGTACAAAAGCAAGATTAAAGATTTTGCACTTCTTCATTAACACCGGTATCAGAGATACCGCCTATTACTGGAGTGAGTTAAGCAGATTTATTTTTAAATATTGCGAACTAAAAAAAGAATGCCCTGAACTCGATACCATTGATATTGGAGGTGGATTCCCTATCAAGACTTCCTTAGGCTTCAGCTTTGGTTACAGTTATATGGTGGAGCAAATTATTGAAAACATCAAGTGGGTCTGTGGTAAGAACAATGTACCCGTCCCTAACATATTTACAGAATTCGGCAGTTACACGGTCGGTGAAAGTGGGGCAATTCTTTACTCCGTTATAGATCAGAAACTACAGAATGATAAGGAGCTATGGTATATGATTGACGGCTCGTTCATAACCCACTTACCGGATGCATGGGGTTTGAACCAAAAGTATATTTTACTGCCTGTAAATAAGTGGAACAATATGTACCACAAGGTAAACATAGGAGGGTTGACATGTGACAGTATGGACTATTATAACTCCGAAGCCCATACGAGTGAACTATTCATGCCGATGGATGAACAGGAGGATAAAAAACCGCTGTATATCGGTTTCTTTCATACTGGCGCTTACCAGGAATCTTTAGGCGGATACGGAGGAATTCAGCACTGCCTCATCCCTGCACCAAAGCATGTACTAGTTGACAAAGTAAATGGAAAAATTAAGACCACACTTTTTGCCAAAGAGCAAGAAAGTGAGAGCATGTTAAAGACACTGGGGTATTAATGAACGCCCCCCTTTAGATGATAAACTAGATAATCTAAATCGGTCGCTCAGAATTTTCTGAAGAAAACGAGAAGTTTAAAATGATCCGCTTTTACTGATTCAAGATACGTTTTACCGCTCCTACTAAATTTTCGCTTTTATAGTCTGCATTACTGCTGTCATTATGATCTACTTGAATGGTTTTCAAGTCAAGCTTTTTTGCGGGAACCAAATCCCTATCTTTGTCTCCCACCATCCAAGATTGGCTAACGTCTACATTAAACCTGGCTATTGCCTTTTCTAACATTAACGATCCTGGCTTACGTGTTAAACTCTCCGTAACAGAAGGGTGCCACGGCGCATAGTAAAAAGCATCAATTGTGTGGTTACATCGTTCCTGAATGGCCTTATGACAGATGTGCATCTCATCTCTGGTATAAATTCCCTGGGCAATACCAGACTGGTTAGTGATAACAATAACCAGATAACCCGATTCTTTTAGCTTAAGAAGGGATTCTGCCACACCAGACAGGATCTCAAGTCTGTCCAACGAATAAACATAATCAACATAATCCTTGTTTATTACTCCATCACGATCAAGAAAAACACACTTATCACTCATTTACTTAAAAGCTTTTAGTCGCCAATGTTACTAAAAAGAAATAAAAGAAGTTAGAAACGTTTCTATTCTATGATTTTTGGTATTTTCGAGAATACCAGTTCAAAAAAAAGTTAAGTTGAACGACAGTCTAGTCATTATACCCACCTATAATGAGAAGGAGAATATTCACCTGATCACAGATGCTGTTTTCAGTTTGGACAAAAAATTTGATATTCTTATTGTAGATGATAATTCCCCCGACGGGACTGCCCAAATTGTAAAAGATCTCCAGAAAGGAGAATACAAGGAAAGGTGTCTATACTTACTGGAACGCCAAGGCAAACTGGGTTTGGGAACCGCATATATCGAAGGTTTTCAATACGCAATAGAAAAGGGCTACGATTACATTTTTGAAATGGATGCCGATTTCTCACATAACCCAAAAGATCTGGAAAAGCTTTACGAGGTCTGTGCCGTCAATGGCGCAGACCTGGCTATCGGATCAAGGTATGTATCGGGTGTTAATGTGGTGAATTGGCCCATGGGTAGAGTGATTATGTCCTACTTTGCCAGTATTTATGTGCGTTTTATTACGGGCATGCCCATAAATGACACTACCGCCGGCTTTGTCTGCTTTAAGCGTCATGTGTTAGAAACTATTAACCTGAACAACATTAAGTTTATAGGCTATGCCTTTCAGATCGAGATGAAATTCACAGCTATGAAATTTGGTTTTATCCTTCAGGAAGTTCCCATCGTATTTACTGACCGTACACGGGGTAAATCAAAAATGTCAGGTTCAATTTTCAAAGAGGCTTTCTTTGGTGTCATCCAAATGAAGTTAGGTAGCATATTCAGGAAGTACATTCCTGCTTAGGTTGAGTTCAAAAACTCTCTTAATCTATCAAACATAGCCTCTACCTCCTTCTTTTGAAGGTGGAAGGCATCATCTTGTTTTACATCGTTAGTGATTCCAATGCTTTTGGGCCTTTTTTAATATTCTTGGAGTAATATTAAATTCCTTATAGTCTAGTAGTTCTTTTGCAATACGCGATACTTTGTATGAACCAAAAAGATGTAGTTTAAACCACTCCACATAGGATTGGCTTACATCAAATCTCTCTAAAGCTGACTCCGGGGACTCCTAGGCCATCACCAATGCTAGCAGAAACCCTATATCCTGCCGGTATTTTTACTTTCACTCATAGTCTCATTCGGTTCGTAAGCTTTTTACAGGATTAACAATAGCCGCCTTTATGCTTTGATAACAGACTGTTACGATTGAAATGGTTATGGCCAAAGCCGCGGAAAGGACAAAGACCCACCAGCTAATGTTAATTCTATATGAAAAGTCTTCCAGCCACTTGTTCATTACATACCAGCTCAATGGCAAAGAGATGATGATGGCTAAGCTGACAAGCTTCAAAAAGTTTAAGGATAGCTTAAGGGTTATTTGACTTACCTGAGCGCCCAGTACTTTTCGTATCCCAATTTCCTTTGCACGTCTCTCGGCATTAAAGGCAGTTAGTCCAAACAAACCCAAACAAGCTATTAAAATAGACAAGGTGGTAAAAATGATAAATATTCTACCCAGTTGGGCATCAGCCTTGTAGGTGTCATTAAACGATTCATCCATGAAGTAATAGTTAAAGGGTTGCCCGGGGCATATTTTTTTCCAGACCTCCTCAATTTCAGCAATGGGCTGAGAAAATTCTCCGACTTCTAGTTTTACCATCATTCTTTTTGCGTCCTGCCCCAGGCGAAAACTAAGGCCATTGATATTATTTCTCAGTGATTCAAAATGAAAATTCTTTACCACCCCTATGACCGTGTAGAATTTCATATTCTCTTTATCCGGTCTGTGGAAATCATTTGTCACCCTCATGCCAATGGCTTCTTCGGCAGAGACGCCAAACATTGGTAGCGCTGACTCATTGATTATCAATGCGCTGGAATCTGTGGCGAACGCTCTATTGAAATTTCGCCCTTCGATAAGCTCCAGATTAAGTGTGGTGACATAGTCATAATCAATCCTCCAGTTTCCAATAATTACAGCGTCCATTGACTCCAGTATGCCTTCCTGAAAAAAGGTGGTCCCATTACGGGCTGAAGGTGTGGGCAGAAAACTACTTAGCGAGACAGAGGAAACATTGCCTATCTTCTGAACCTCTTGCTTTAATGCTTCTCTCTGAGACCCAGCCGCATTTATGTTGTCAACAATTAATATTTGATCCTTCTTATAACCCAGATCTTTGTTTTGAATAAAACTCAACTGTTGATAAACAACTAGGGTTCCAACAATCAAAAACACAGAAATTGCAAACTGAAAAACAACAAGGACATTTCTAACACGGCTGCCGCCTCCTCGATTTTGAGAGTTCTTTAGAACTTCTGCTGATTTGAAACGTGACAACATAAACGCTGGATAACTGCCTGAAAGAAATGCCAATGTAATTGTTGATAGAGTTAGAACAATCCAGAAAATTGGATTTTGGAAGGGAAGCGCTATTTGCTTACCAGCCAGTTCATTGAAGTATGGCAGCGCGATCAAAACGATAACAATAGCCAGCCCTAAAGATAAAAAGGAGATTACGCCGGCCTCAGTCAGAAATTGTCTAATAAGACCGACTCTGCTCGAACCTAAAGTTTTACGCACTCCAACCTCTTTGGCCCTTTTTAAAGAATAAGCAGTAGAAAGATTCATGAAGTTGACAGAAGCTAATAGAATTAAAAAGAATCCAATAGCTGATAATATGTAGACGTTTTGAATATCACTATTTATGTTGAACTCACTTTCCCTGTCTCTTGAATGAAGGTGTATGTCAGTTAGGGGCATGGCTCCAAAATTTAAATAGTTACCTGTTTCCTGATTGGAGGCCCTCGCACTTTCGACAGTCAAACCTGGTACAAATGTCATTGCCCATGGGATCAAATATCGCTCGTTAACTGTACCAAGATAGTCTTTCAGGTGTTCTGGACTGGCCTCCTTTCTCAATTTGACAAACGTTGGAAAGCTCCAATTATTCCAAGCTAGGCTTTTTGAATTCTCGTAACTAGATAAGGACATAAAAATCCTGTAGTCCCTTAGGAAAGAGTTTTAAGGCATATCTTCAACAACGCCTGTCACCAGGTATTCATCCCCGTCATCAACTAACAGGGATTTGCCCAGGGCTTCTATGGTTCCAAAATAATCTTCCGCTGCCTTTTGGGTCAAAACCAACGATTTAGGTTGCTTCAATGCCGTATTGAGGTCCCCTTCCAAAAGCTGAATCTCAAACATCTCAAAGAAAGTAGAATCAACAGCTGTAACCTTATCCTCCTTTGTATTCAAATCATCATCACGCTTCTTTAGTAGGACGCTGGCTACTTCTCTAAACCTTGTAACTAGCGTCTGATGCGGGTAATCCTGTCTGATTACATCGGCCAACGGCCCGGAAACAGCCGCATGTTTGGTGACTTCACCTGCAGTTTTATTATCAATATGGACCCTGTAAATACGTTCTGCATCAGCAAAGACATTAGCCTTGTCATAATTCAGCTCATTATATATGAATAGGGAGATTAGTAAACCTCCGGCCATTCCAACCGCTAAGCCGAAGGTATTAAGAAAAGTAAAGAAGGGTTGCTTTGTAAAGCTTCTCAAAGCCACTTTTAAGTAATTGGAGTACATCGTCAATCCAAGCCTTGAAGTTATATTCTGTGGTCGTTGATTTAGGAATTCCTCATCAGCCATGTTGGGTACTTCTCCAAATTCTTCCACAGCCGTATCAAAGGCAGATCGCTCCGAATGACCTTCTTTAATTAAATCGTCAATGTGATCTTTAAGATGTAGCTCCATCTCATGCAAAGAGGCGGCATCAAACGCTCTGTGCTTGCGAAATTGCTTCAACCATTGTTTTATTGATTTTTCTAAATCGAACATAGATGTGCTATTTTATTTATTCTTTTACCGGTCCCTCTATTTTTCTAAGCGGAGGCCTTCCACAGGATTAGATTTGATCACTTTCCCTATTTGAGTGGAGACTACTGCAAGAAGTATTATCAATAAAATCATTACCGCCATTATTAGAGGTAGGGGAGTAACTGGAACACGGTAAGCGTATAACATATCCAAAGTGGCTATGCCCATGTAATAACTCAAAGGAATACCTATGGATAACGAAACTATCGCCAACAGAGCATACTCTTTTACCACATTTTTAGAGAGGCTCGACACTCCGGCGCCTAAAACCTTGCGAATACTGAACTCCTTGGTTCTTCCCGCCACATTTAGGTTAACTAGCCCATATAAGCCTAAGCTGGCTAGCATTATAGCCATAATAGAAAGAACTTTATAAAAATGTTCTGCTGTGTCCAACTGAGCATAGAATCCTGCCCAGGTATCTTCCTGATGTCCACCTTGAAAAGGTATTTCAGGAAACAGGTCAATCCATTTCCGACGAAGTTCAAGGTATATTTCTTTATGTGCACCCTCTCGGGCTCTAGCAATGAAATAGTTGTACTCTTTCTCTTCTGCAACGGTAAACATAGTCGGCCTTAGTTCGTGATAGAAGTTATAGGAATGAAAGTCCTTAACCACACCAATTACTTCATATTTTATACTATCCATTTCAAACTCCGCACCTAACGGATCAGATAATTTCAATTTTTCGAGTAGTAATTCGTTAACCACGATCGATCGCTTATCATTTTCAGATCGGTCTTTAAAGCTTCTTCCAACTAGCACTTCTATCTCCATGGTTTTAAGATAATTTGGACTTACGGATAAATGGTCCACCTCGAAATTACGATCTGGTCTTCTTAGTACGGATGTGCGGTGCGTTATTCCCAAATGGTCTTGTGCCCCTGAAATACTTAAAATATTTTTATTGTCCAGCATTGCCGCTTCTAGCCTATCAAATGAGCTAGAATCAGGGAGGTTAAGATATAGGATCCCATTTTGGTTATAACCCCAGCTTTGATTATTCTGGTACTCATTATTTTGGATAAAAAGTATAGCACAGGCTATACCAGCGCACGTCAGGACAAGTTGAGCTCCCAGAAAGATTTTAGTTAACGGACTTTTCTTTCCAAATTTTATAGAACCTTTAAAAATTTTCACAGCATCGAACTTGGAGATGTAAAAGGCTGGATAAACACCGGATACAACGGCAGTAAGTAACATTGTTGCCGCCATGAATATCCATAAATTAAGATTTAGAAAGTCTACTTTTAACGGGTCCCCAGAAAGCCCCCTAAACCATGGAATAATTAGTGTAAGCGCCAAAAATAGTCCTATCAGGAGGGCAAAGAAGGTAATTACAAGGTTTTCAGTTAAAAACTGTACGACTACAGACCGCTTGTTCGCACCTATTACTTTCCGCACCCCAATCTCTTTTAACCTCTTAGTAGCTGAAACAAGGGCAATATTAATGTAATTGAAGCAGGCAAGCCCCAACATGATCAGTGCAACAACGGGCAGTCCAAGTCTTGCCTCTGCGTTGTAGTCAAAGGAAATATCATCACGAATTTTAGCGGTAGCAAAATGAAGATTGGAAAGCCGCTCAAGCCCAAAACTCGTTATCGCCCAATCACTTTGTCCTTCATTCTGAAAAGAACGGTAGGCCGCCATCCTATCGGTAATTTTTCCCACTTCTGCATTTTCATCAACTTGAATAAAAGTACCGCTTAGAAATGTACCCCAGTCATTTGCGTCAAATGCTAGGTCTGAAGCATTGAGATTTTTAAAATTTATTAGGAAGTCAAAATCAATGGTACGGGCTTTTGGAAATGGTTTAGCAACGCCTGAAACTTTAAATATTTTACTATCACCCTCACGAAAAATCATCTGTATATCCTTGCCTAATGGGTTTTCTGTTCCAAAATACTTCAGAGCCATATCTGCACTCAAAATAATACTATTGATATCATTTAACGATCCGGAGGCCCCCCATTGTAAAGGGAAAGTGAACATATCTAAAAAAGCAGGATCAACATATCTTACCTGTTCGTGAAATACGTTGTCCTCAAACTTCATAACCACATCCCTATCTTCCACACGGCATACATTGCGAAATTGCTCAAAATCATCTTTCAGATGAAGAGCCAGAGGCGCTGGAGCGGAAACATAATGACGCTCCTCCCCGTCCCTATCTACAAAAAAAGTGGTTAGGTATATTTCATTCTTGTTTTCATGAAATTGATCAATGTCATAATCATATTGAATGAATACATAAACTAAAAGGCAAAAGCCTATCGCTACCGACAAACCAAAAATATTGATAAAAGAGGTGAGCGGATTTTTCATTAACCCTCTCAATGAAGTTTTTGAGTAATTTTTAACCATAGTGTTAAAGATTATAGACCTAAGTGTTGTTTTTCTACGATAGTTTAAAAATGCTTCATCAGCCATAGCGGGAACTTCACCAAACTCCGCTACGGCCAGCTCGAATGCCGATCTTTCAGAATGACCATCAGCCATAAGATCGTCAATATGATCCCTGACATGTAGTTCCATTTCACGAATAGAGCCATGACCAAAGGCTCGGTACTTACGGAACGCCCTTAGCCACAGTCTTATAGATTTTTCTAAATCAAACATTGATCAAGTAGTTGACGGTTTTACATCCCAAATGGTATTAAGCACAGCATTCACCTGAGACCACTGCTGCTGTTCCTGTACTAATTCTTGCTTACCGGCCTCGGTTATTTCGTAATACTTTCTGGGCCGGGCAGAATCGTCTTCCATTACCCATTTAGACTCGATTAGACCGTCCTTCTCAAGTCTGTGTAGAACCGGATAGAGCATGCCATCGGAATATTTCATTTTACCACCTGACAGTTCCTTTATTTTTTTGATGATCAAATAGCCATAACTTGTTCCTTGTTTCAGTATACCAAGAATGATAGGCTTGGTTGAAGCAGCAGTAAGGTTTTTAGAGATCATACTTTACAAATCATTATACATAGAATACCAAAGTATAACGAAGAGTCGAATATAAGGTTGCGTCCTAAGCAAAAATATTAACAGCTGATATACAGGTTATCGAAACTTTATAACTGTGGGTCGGAATGGCAAAATTAAAAGGAATACGCTCTCCTATGGTCCTCTAATACCGTGTCATGGTGTTTTCTCCTTTGAATGTTTTGGTCTATCACAAAAGGAACCTCCTTGATAGTTTCTAAATGAAAGTCAGGTAACTGGTTTTCTAAGGCGCCGTAGTAAACATAATCCCAGTACCAGTCAAATGGAACTCTTTTAGTCAGGTACTTTGAATCTCTTGCGATGTAATAGTGTACCTCACTATTGCGATTGCCTAAAACAGTTTTGAAGCTCATAAGTTCATATCCTCTGCCCAGTCCTTCAGCTTCATCAAGCAATGGTTTTTGTTGTAGATCGAATCTTTGAATTACCCCATGCACGGTAGAAGAGTTATGGGATGGCCTCATGTTGGCTTTTGCTGAACCGTCCTTACCGGCTTTGTTAAATACTAATTCAAAACCCCTTAATTCGTACAATCCAACAGGTTCTACGGTTGAAACACGATTTTTTATTCTATCAATAAGCATGTTAGAGCCATAAGAAAATACGTGAAAGTGTTGTGGCTTTTTCAAAGGCATAAACTGCGAGTTAAGTTAAATTATGGTACAAATGCAAATCAAATCGTCCGTTTGCATCCGTCTGTTAAGCCTTAGCTGTCACCTGATATCTGCTTCAAACCACCATGCTCGGAGTCATTTGATTCTCGTAATACCTTGAGTTCTTTTATACAATCCGAACATTTCACACTTAAACCCCGAACCCATGAACACTAAAATTTCAGATCTTGCAGGACCGGATATTAGCGCTTATAAAAAAGTAGAAAAGATACTCCTTAAAAAACTTAAGTTTTTCAATGCCAAAGAAATTCTAGCGACGTACCTAGATCTGCCTAGAAAGGAGCGTGAAACTAAATTATTACAAGAACACAAAGCAGTGTTCATTCTTGGTATCGGGTCAGTTCTCAAAGATGGCTATCCACGTGAAATATGAGCTGCAGATTATGACGATTGGGTAACACCTACCGTTAACAAAAATAGAGAGCAATTTCATGGACTTAATGGCGATATTCTGGTATGGAATCCAGTGAATCAAAGGCGGCATGTGGTTTCCTCAATGGGCATCAGAGTAACGAAAGAAACCCTTAAGAAGCAATTGGAACTTGCTGACTAATTAGACTTTCTGGAACTGCCTTATCATCAAGCTATCTTGAAGGACAAGATCCCATTGGGCGTCGGAGTTGGAATCGGACAAGCAAGGACTTACATGTATCTTTTAAGCGCTGCCCATTTAGGTGAAGTTACGGTATTTGTATGGCCGGATGAGCTGAAAAGATCTGCTCGGAAAAGAATATTCATGTTTTAGAATAAATCCCTCCCGTAATGCGAGTTTAACAGGCAACGGAAGCTTATTTTATTACGAAGGAGGTTTAGAAATACATCTTGTGGAGGCGTTGTCATATGGATTTCAGCCTCCATTTTTTTATTACTCTATGTGTCAAAACATTGCAACTTTTGTTTAGGTCGTGTAAATAAGTAAGAACAACTATATTTAAATTTACTGACCTATACAATGTGAGTTCGCTACTCTTTATCTTAATAGTCCTGGCTGTCGCTGTTGTTCTGATTATTCTCAGCACCTCAATTCTCAAAATTCATCCAGCGATTAGTTTACTAACCGTGACCGTTTTAACAGGTCTGGCCCTGGGATTAGCGCCTGGTGTAGTTATCGATAAAATTGCAGAAGGCTTTGGCGGGCTCCTTGGCACTATCGGTCTTTTGGTGGTTTTTGGCAGTATGTTAGGTGTACTTATTGAGAAGTCAGGTGCAGTGCAGAAAATTGCCGAATTTGTGCTTTATCTTTTCGGGAAGGAGCGGCCTGTTGCGGCAATGTCGGCGCTGGGGTTCCTGGTCGGTGTACCGGTATTCTGTGACTCAGGGTATATAATTTTGTCGAAGCTTAGTCAGTTAATTGCTAAAAAATCACAGGTTTCCAGCGCCTCCACGTCTCTGGGCTTAGCAGCAGGCTTATATACGACCCATACGCTGGTACCTCCTACTCCTGGACCTATAGCAGCTGCGGGCAACTTGGGTGTTAGCGATCAGTTAGGCGCTGTGATATTTATTGGGTTGATCGTAGCGATCCCAGTTATGTTGGTGTCTATTTTCTTTGCTAACAGATTAGGGAAAAATATCGATATTGAATCTTCAGATGTTCAACAAGATGATCAACAAAGCTCTATTGGTATTTTACAAGCTAGTTTACCCATACTACTTCCTATACTACTCATCACAATTTCTTCCGTCTTAAAATTGGCCAAGATCCAAAATGCTGCTACGGAGGTGTTGCTATTCATTGGAAATCCACTTGTAGCCTTATTTCTGGGTGTTTTAGCAGCTCAGTCTCAGCTATTGGTCCATTCCAGAGAACAGCATGCCAAGTGGATGGCTGAAGGAGTTTCTCAGGCCGGGCCGATTCTTGTACTAACAGGGGTGGGTGGCGCCTTTGGCGCTGTTCTTAAGGCAACATCCTTAAAAGGCGAGCTACTGGGGGTATTACAGCAATATGATGTGGGCTTTACAGGTCTTATCTTGTTTTCTTTCATACTCGCTGCCATTCTAAAAACATCTCAGGGATCAAGTACATCTGCCATCGTTATTGCCAGCTCTATTCTCATACCGTTTGTTCAGGTACTTGGAATTTCAAATACTTTTGAACTTAGCCTTTTAGTGGCGGCCATTGGTGCCGGAGCTATGACGCTGAGTCACGCTAACGACTCCTATTTTTGGGTCGTTACCCAGTTTGGGGACTTAACGGTACGAGATGCCTATCGGAGTAACTCAATAATTACATTCCTTCAGGGTGCTACCGCTCTGATAACAGTGCTGCTATTATCCCAACTGTTGTAATCAACATTACTTTTTATCACACAGTGTTCTGCCACGAATGACTTGAATCGCTGTGTTCTTCTACTCAGAAAAGAATATTTGAAAACTTAATTAGTTTCAAGTATTTCAAAAATTTCATCCAGGTTAGGGGTAATTATTATTTCAGTCCGTCTGTTCTTTTGCCTACCGGTTGCGGTTTCATTACTCGCCACAGGAAAGTACTCACCTCGACCGGCCGCCGTGATTCTCTCAGTTGATATGCCTGCACCCGCCAGTATTCTAATGATCGAAGTAGCCCTTAGTGCGCTTAAATCCCAGTTATCTTTTAGGTATGGTGAAGTTCCTGATATAGGTACATCATCTGTATGACCTTCCACCATGATATTAATGTCACTTTGATCTTTAATCGCCGCCGCCAGCTGTTTTAAAGCACTTTGGCCCTTGTTATCTACAACAGTACTGCCAGATTTAAAAAGTAATTGTTCTGCTAAAGACACATAGACTTTACCATTTTTTACTGTTACCGTAAGATCATTTTCTTTGAAATTAAGTAGCGCATCCGTTATGTTCTTTTTTAACTCCTGCACAGCGGCGTCCTTTTTGGCGAGTACATCTTCAAGTTCCTGTACTTTTGACTCACGTTCATCCAGGAGTTTTTTGGTCTGTTCAAGGTTTTCTCTGAGAGTCAATAATCGCTCCCGTTGCTCCGCCAGATCACGGCTTAATTGACCGCTATTATTGAGCAAATTATCGTAATAAGTCTGTAACTGTTGATGCTCTTTTTGAAGTGCACTTAGCTTGCGCCTATCTTTACGAATGTATTCTCCTAAACCTGCTGTGTCTGATTTTAGGTTTTCCACTTGTTTTCGAAGTCTCGAAATATCAGCAATGGCGGTCTCCACGCTATCCTGAGCGTTTACCAGATTTTTTTCTAAATCGAGCTTTTCAGACAGTAGATCATCGTACTTTTTTTGAGAAACGCAACCAAGAACCCCTGTAAAAACTAGAACCGCTATCAGGTATCTCATAATTATAAATTGAATAGTTTATCAAATATCCCATTTGAGTCAACAAATAGAAAGAAAGTAGCCTTGATAAGTATGAACATTCAATAACTTAGAGGCGATCAGAAAATAGCTTATGATGGAAGGAATGTTAAAAGAAGGCTCACTCAAGGGCAAAACGATTATAGTGACCGGTGGTGGTACCGGACTGGGCCGATCTATGGGCGAATATTTTTTAGAACTTGGAGCAAATTTGGCCATCACAAGCAGAAAGATGGAGGTGTTAGAGAAGACAGCTTCCGAGATGATGCAAAAGTATAACGCCGAGGTCCTTCCCGTCGCATGCGACATACGCAACTATAGTGAAATAGAACAGGTAATTGACCAAGTAGAAGCCAAGTTTGGTTCTATCAGTGGCGTAGTAAATAATGCAGCGGGCAACTTCATCAGCCCTACTGAACGACTTTCTAATCGCGCGTTCGATATTGTAATTGACATTGTTATGCGCGGCACCTCAAATTTTACCTTAGCGGCAGGAAAGAACTGGATAGCAAAAAAACAACCCGGGGCATTCTTAAATATTGTGACCACCTATGCCTGGACAGGATCGGGTTACGTGGCGCCTTCAGCTTGCGCCAAAGCCGGTGTGCTGGCGCTTACACGTTCTCTAGCTGTAGAATGGGCTAAGTACAATATTAGAAGTAATGCCATTGCTCCCGGACCTTTTCCCACAGAGGGCGCCTGGAAAAGGCTTTTCCCCGGTGAGGTGGCCGAGCAGATCGATCCTCTAAAAAGGATTCCATTAAGACGTTTTGGAGATCATCAGGAACTGGCTAATCTGGCAGGCTATCTCATGTCTGACTATTCAGCTTATGTTAATGGTGAGGTAATCACAATTGATGGTGGAGAGTGGATACAAGGAGCAGGAGAGTTCAACGGACTCGAAGCAATATCCTCAGATATGTGGGACATGCTTGAGAAAATGAGATCAAAAAAATAGTTAAAAGCACTTAATTTTCCTCTAGGTTAAAATCTAACGGCCAGGTTGAGATTTAAATATCGATGTACCCGGCCGCCGATAACCTCTTCACCAATGCGGTACACCGTGAAGGAAAATGTAGTGTAATAGTTAGAATAGACAAACCCCCATTTTCTTGTTATTACAAAATCATCTGCCTCTTCTGTCTGTGGACTCTCATTATTAAAAACGCTACCCTCGATAAGTATATTTGACAACACCCAGGAACCGGAAATACTGTAAAAAAAGAAGCCTTCTTCTCCTCCATCTTTCGGGTAATAGCCCAATTCCGGAATAAAATCGTCTACTCGGCTATTGACAACTGATGAATTCATAAGCTCATTAAACTTACCAATACGCAATAAAAATTCCTGCTCAAATTTATTTTTCCTGTTTCCAACTGAAGCTCCCGTATTCGTGATCAGCTTCACCTTGTTTATGATGCGCCAGTTTTTTATCCGGTTATAACTGAAGTTGACTAATGGCTCAGAAGCAATCTCATACTGCCATCCTCTGGGTGGGGTAAGGCCCAGAGCCTTGTGCCACCATTCATGCAAATTACCTATACCTGATTTTTCTCCTACCAAGCCAATATCTATGCTGTACTTGTTTGCCATATCTTCAGATGGGAAGTTTAGTAATTCAAACCTACCATAGTGCCACCCTGCATAGGGTCTGTCAAATTCCTCCACATCCCGTTCCTTTATTTCTTTAGGTGTATAAATGCGATGGCCGTAATGATAGCGAGTAATCAATTTTGACGAATCCATCCGCTTACTGCTGAAGCGCCTGTAAAAATTGCTAGAGGGTTTGATAAGCCTGGAGTAAGCAATATTGGCCCCGGAAGTGTAATAACGATCTGTAAAAAAGATCAGATCATTATCATATGTAAACTCAAGCTCCCTGTCCATACGATGCCGCTTATTTACTTTGGCCTTATCGTACGGCGCCCTATCTTGGGCTGTTAAGTGGCAACTAAAATAGCACCAAAGCAACCAGAATGTCACGAATTTGATAGAAAAGGAAATTTTCAACTGACAGACTATAAGACTATTTTTAAACTTTCAAAGATATGAAAATCCATGAGTGAATCAGACAGTCTGGAGCGTAAGTTAGCAAATAGAATAACGACTGGTAATGATCGGTCGTTAACATTAAAATCCGGATTAGTTGATTTTACATCTAATGATTACCTCGGACTAGCGGCTAATAAGGAATTACATAATCTCATAGTAGACAAACTCCGAGGTTTACCGAATGGGTCGACAGGCTCAAGGCTGCTCTCCGGAAATAGTAACCTTGCAATTGATACAGAAAGTTATCTAGCGGATCTTTTTAGCGCAGAACAGGCTCTTTTGTTTGACAGCGGATATATGGCAAACCTGGCCATTTTTTCAACGCTTCCCCAGCGGGGAGATACCGTGATTTATGATGAGCTTTCTCACGCTTGCATCAAGGACGGAATACGACTTAGCCTGGCAAGTAAAATGAGTTTTAAACACAACGACCTACAAGACTTACACAAAAAATTGGAGCGTGCTAAGGGTACAATCTACATTGCCCTTGAATCTATTTACTCTATGGATGGCGATGAGTGCCCACTAGATGTTATTATTAATTTGGCGCATACTTTCAAGGCAAAAATTATCCTTGATGAAGCACATGGAACAGGTATTTATGGTAAGAATGGGGGTGGACTTAGCATGAAGATGGGTTTAGAAAAACAACTCTTTGCGAGAATCTATACGTTTGGAAAAGCTTTAGGTATTCATGGTGCGGCAGTAGCCGGAAACCTGCCATTGCGTGACTATCTTGTCAATTTTGCTCGCCCCTTCATTTACACCACAGCTCCATCTCCTTATTCCACAATGGCCGTTCGATCGGCCTTTGAGTACCTAAATGAGAATATACAGTTGCAAAATGAGATTTTACAAAAAATCGCCTTCTTTGGTTCAGAATATAGTAGACTCGCGAAAAACAATTACAAAAAGACTAACTCAAACCATGCAATACAGTCTATCATAATACCAGGCAATAGTAGAGTACGTGACGCGGCCAAAAAACTTCAAAATAAAGGTTATGATGTTCGTCCTATTCTTTCGCCTACTGTGGCCAAAGGTTCAGAACGTTTACGTATTTGCTTACATACCTTTAATTCCAGGGAAGATATTTCAGGACTGATTCATAGCTTAGTAGGCTTATGAATTACTTCGTAACCGCTATTGGAACCGACAGTGGTAAAACCGTTGTTTCGGCATTACTTGGGATGGCGCTTAATGCAGATTATTGGAAACCTGTACAAGCTGGATTCCCAACAGATACCGAACGTATTAAGCAGTTAACCAATAATACCATTCATTGCCATACTGAACGATATGCACTCAATACACCTGCATCGCCACATGCAGCAGCGCCTATTGATAATGTAAATATTAAGTTAGATGACTTTGAATTACCTCAAACTAATAATCAACTGGTCATAGAAGGTGCGGGAGGTATAATGGTCCCTTTAAATATGAAAGACCTGGTCATCGACCTGGCCGTCCGATTTAATACGCCTATTGTACTTGTGTCAAACAACTATTTGGGAAGCATTAACCATACTCTACTTTCACTTGACTATTTAAAAGATAATAAGCTGCCCATAGCTGGGATCATCTTCAACGGACCTTCAAATCCATCGACAGAAGAGGTTATTTTAAGTAAAACCGAAGCCCCGTGCTTACTTAAAATTCCTCAATTGGATACAATGAACTTTCAGGTTCTTCAAAAAGAAGCACTAAAACTAAAAACAGCGTGGTATGACATGGTCGGATAAAGATGAGACTTTTATATGGCATCCATTTAGTCCGTTAAAAGGTGTAGAAAGCCCTCTTGTTATAGAAAGAGCTGAAGGCATCTACTTGTATACGGAAGATGGCAGGAAAATCATTGATGCGGTATCTTCATGGTGGGTGAATTTACATGGACACTCAAATAAGTATATCGCTGAAAAGGTAAGCCGACAGCTCACCGAACTTGAGCATGTTATATATGCAGGTTTCACTCATAAACCATCGATAACTCTTGCGGAAAGATTGTTAAAAGTCCTGCCTGAAAACCAGTCAAAGATCTTCTATTCGGATAATGGCAGTACGGCGGTTGAAGTGGCCGTTAAACTGGCCTTACAATTCTGGTTTAATAAAGGAACCCCTAAGAAAAAAATAGTAGCCATTGACGGAGCTTACCATGGTGATACGTTCGGAGCGATGTCAGTCGGTGAAAGAAGTATTTTTACTAAACCATTCTTTTCGTTTTTATTTAATGTGGAATTCATTCCTTTTCCAACAGCTAATAACAATGAAGAAGTTATAAATCAATTCCGGACTACTGTTGAACAGAATGATGTTGCAGCATTTATTTTCGAGCCGCTTGTTCAAGGCGCTGCCGGTATGCGCATCTACTCACAAGAAGTCCTCGACCAGCTGCTAGCAATGAGTAAAGCCAACGATGTAGTTACCATAGCTGATGAGGTAATGACGGGTTTTGGCCGAACAGGTCAGCTTTTTGCTTCAGATCACCTTCTTCATAAACCCGACCTTATTTGCCTGTCAAAGGGTTTAACAGGTGGTACAATGGCGCTAGGAGCTACTGCGTGCTCGAATAAAATAGTAAACATGTTTCAATCCAGTGACTTAGAGCGTGCTTTTTTGCATGGTCACTCCTATACAGCCAACCCACTGGCTTGCACCGCTGCTAACGCCAGCCTGGACCTTTTGCTTACTGACGAAAGCAAATCAAGCATAGCGCGTATTGCTGATCGGAATAGCATCTTTGTTAAAAAAATCAAGCCTTTTAGCAGTGTAAAAGATGCCAGAAGCGTAGGAACGATACTTGCCGTTGAGTTTAGCAGTAGTGAAAGCAGTTCTTATTTGAGTGAGATGAGAAATAGAATTTATCCGTTCTTTTTAGAAAGAAACATTCTGTTACGTCCCTTAGGAAATCTGCTGTACGTTATACCGCCATATGTAATGACTAATAAGGAGCTGGATTTAATTTATAACGCTATAGAAGAGTTTCTTGAAACTCTCAACTCTTAGACTTATTAGCACGGTAGGCTTCCAGTATTTTCTTTAACTCCTCTTGCCCTTTGTCATAAACGGGAGAGTTATCTTTTTTCTCAGGAAATGTTTCCATATGAAGCGTTTGTGTAGGGAAGGCAAAGTTTATACCCATCTTGTCTGCCAGGACTACTATTTCAAGTAAAACCTCATGTCTGGATCTCAGTTCTTCTGACCAACTGGGAACGTCAAAGAAAATATAAAACAATACATTTAAAGATGAATCCCCCATATCGTTAAAGTGAATTTCGTAGTAGTCTTTGCGTGTTTTAGGATGGTGCTTGACGATCTCTTCCAAACCTTGTACGAAAATGTCTATCAGCGTTGGCGGAGTATCATAAGTCAATGCTATGGTAGTCATAAAACGTCTATACTTTCTTAGTCCGTGATTATCTATAGTTTGATTTGTAATAACTCCGTTAGGTATGTACATAAGTGAATTCCTAAAGGTCCTTATCCGTGTAGATCTAAAACCTACTTCTTCCACGGTACCATCGACATCATTTGAAGTAATCCAGTCTCCCACCTGAAACGGACGATCAATAAAGATCATCAATGAGCCAAAAAAGTTTTTTATGGTATCCTGGGCGGCCAGGGCAAAAGCCAAACCTCCTATTGAAATTCCGGCTATTAGACCGGTAATGTCAAATTCCAGGTTATCGAGTATGAAAAGGCTACCTACAATTACTACAAACGTTTTAAGAACTTTACGCAGTAACGGTACAAGCTGATCATCAAGAGTACTTTCAGTTTTATCCGCAAGCTTCGCCAAGTACAAGCATATAATATCAACCAAGCGGTAAAAGAATACTATCGCAAAAATTGGCCAAACCCCCTTTAGAACAAGAATCAAGTATTTGTTCATGGTTATCGGAAGCTGAAGTACCGGTACCAGTAAAATCAGCAATGGGAAAATCACAAGAAAGCTTACAGGTCGCGCTACGGGTAGAATGACTTCGTCAGCCAGTTTCTTATATCCAGACCGCAAAAGCAATTGAATCATGATTTTCTCAATAATCAAGGTGAAGAGCTTGTGAAGTACAAAAGCAGCTATGATTATGATCAATATTCCAAATAGCTGCCAGAGATGAAGCCCCATAATCTTTGCTGTTCCGAAAACAGGTAGTACCTCAAGTAACTTATCCATGCCAAGTGGATATACTTCATTATGCCATTCGGTTATATTACTAACCGTAGACCTAGAAAAATACCAGCGCCTTCCTATTTTCTCCACATATAGATCAGGGTACTTTTTAGTCAGGTAGAATCGATTTTTGTTACTAATTGAGTCATAGTAATTAGGTTCCCTTGGAATCTGGTCAAGCTCAATAAAGATACCTTGCCCATCCAAAACTTGCTTTAACTTAATGGCAAGTATTTCGGCTTCCTGGGGTTCTACCTCATTCGGATTAAAAACCTTGGCGGCGATTGACGGGTGATATGAATCCTCTTGCAAGTACTTAAGATGAGTTAAAACTGTATTATAGGGAGTAGCAAGACTATATTCTAAAGTATCCTGAGCACGGCCTGACACAGACATTAAAACAGAAATCAGACACAAAATCGAATTCAAATACTTTTTCATAATTAAAAATTTAGCCTTTTAAAAGTACTTCCCGAACTCACAAAAATCTCGTAGGTCTTAGTGGGCTCATAATACATCATGGAAACATCAAACTGACTATCAATAGGACGAGAGCTAACTAACGTTCCACTAGCATCATATACATATGAAAATGCCTGAATGATATCTGTAACAACATAGAGCTGGTTGATACTGGAAAAATTATAATATTGAATGCTTAAATCACCCTCATTTAAATAATCTTTAGCCAGGAATTCGCTACCCTCGCTATTTATCAAAACAAGACGATTCAAATCTTGCCTAACAATGATGTAAGTCTTATCTAAAGCATCCACCACCAAGTTGAAACTGGATTCTTGATTTGGTTTATACAGCTGCTCTGCGCTTAGAATTTCACCTTTTAAGTTAATCTCCACTAACAACCCGTCTGTTGAAACCATGCTTAATGCCGTTGTAGATAGATTAATCCCCATTTTTATGTGGATATCGCTATCAAACCGGCCGTCAAGCTTGACAGGAAAACCAGGCTTACTTTCTCCTCGTCTGTTGAAAGCGTTAACAGTACCGTCGTTTTGGAGGGCAACTATCATATCTTGCCCTCTCACTCTAAGATGAAAAGGATCCGCGGCCAAGCGTCCTGTTAAATTCTTCGGGTCCCAGCCTTCTAAGGGTATACCCTCTTTGGTATAAAGATATAAATTACCCTTTTGATCGCTAATCAGATATCTATAGCGCTTTGAATTATCGTAATCAAGAACATTAGAGCTAGCTATATTAAAATCGACACTTTTTGGGAAGTCTTCAACCATATTGCCCAGGCGATCTATGATATATATTTGATTTTCCGTAGTAAAGAAATACTGTAGCTTTCCGTTCTTGTAATAATCTACTTGATTGACTCCGCTTACAATACGTCCACCAATTTTTCTCTCCCACAGCTTCTCTCCCGAAGCTGAAATAAGCATGATGTAGTTTAACGAATCCTGCAGAAGCACTTCCTTGCTATTATCAACATGACTTCTAACAACAAAAGGCTTAGTGGCAAGTGGATAATTTAGCGCAATACTAATACCCTTAAGGGATTGGTTCTCATCGGCCCTTACAGCTTCTGAGTAACTATGGTTAATTGAAATATTTGAGTAAAAATTATCGCCAAGAGAGCTGAAGTCTATTCCTATAAACCTAAAATCATTTAATGACTCAAGGTTCTCTTGTAAAAAACCTTGCCATGAAGCGCTACTCTTATCGACGAACGTATCCATGATCCTGGAGGTATTAACAATCACCTTAAAGTTAGACTCTTCCAGAGTAGTTGATTGAAATTTATTATAGTCTACAGATCTGCCCAATGTATTCTCCGTTTCGATATCCGTTACAAGAGCTTTAATAATTTCAATCTTTTCAGCCATAATCAGATAGTCATCTATAACGGTATAAAAAGTTCTTTCAAATCCGTTAAAAGGAGCTCCCCAAATAAAGTATGGAAACTCATTTACCGGTAGTTCACGTATTGTCAGCTCGCCAAACTTTTCGATATAGGCTGAATCATTTTCATTATTAAGAGATTCTGAAAAAACATTTAAATGATTCAAAGCCTCATTAATGTCTTTACTGTCAACTATTATCAGTTTATCTGACTCTTTTGTGACTGTCGGTGTGCATGACAGAGCCAAGCCCTTCCCCAGCCAGCTATATGCTCTTTCAAAATCAAAATTATATGTATCAGCAAACTGTAATCGGTCATTTATAAAATCCTGGTTTCGAGAATTCCAATAATCGAGTAAATTCGAGTGCCATTCCAGACCGTCTTCCAGGCCAATCTGATAGTAATATCCAATATTGTTTGGCAAATAGTATTTGAAATTATTTTTCTGTGGCGACTGATCTGCCAAAGTACTCAAGTAATTAAGTGGCGTAGTTTCCGTGAACCCTGATAATAGTAGATAGTCTTTATTAATGGAAAAATCAAAGTAGCAAGAAGTGGCAAAGTCAACTATATCTACTTCTGAAGTCAAAACATTACCCAAATCATTCAGCCCGTCCATATCTATGTATAGATTACCTTCGTCCGTTCCTAACTTGGGCACAGTCTCGAAAGATGCATTTTGCGAATAAAAACTACTCTTAAAATCTCCTTGAATTAGTCTGATCACATCTTCTACAAGAAAAGGGGTAAAGCTCCCGATAAACATGTTGTCATCAATTATATATGAAAATGCATGGTCAGAACTCAATACAACCTCTTGAATTTCAAACCCTTGATAAACACGTGTAGATAATGTAGGGCTTTTCTCTCTTTCCATAAGCTTTAGAATTTGTGCTAGAGATTCTTGTGATTCTGATGTAGAAATGTTGACATAAAGTACTATGTCTAAAGAACTCTGACTTGTTTTATGACCGGAGATTAAAAGCCCTTGTTTAGTAAGTTGATCTAAGACTCCTTTCTTTTCACTAAGGCTATCTATTTCACCCAACCAGAGGTTAGTTTGTCTAACTGCATTTATTCCATTAAGGGATTGCCAAGATGAACTTTCGGTGAATGAATTCCAGGTATCTGGAAAATTATTGGTTTCTACTACAAAAGCAGCCGATTCAGGCACATAGCTAATCAAGTCATAAGATCTTGGTGATTTGATGAAATAATCAAACCATAAATATGCGCCGAAGAGGACTAGTATGATTAGGGTAATGATTATCGCAAATCTCTTCATGGAAATTGCAAAATAACCAATTTGATATGTAATTAAATTCCCATTTTAAGAATATTGAAAAAGATGATCCGAATCTTTTCCACTTAGTAATTATTTAGTGTGCTTTCATCACTCACCTTGGGTACTATTTTTACATTTGATAAAGCTTTTAATATACTAAAATATACCTGAAATATTTAATTGATAAATTATTATTTCTAATGGAAGATTTAAAGATTTTAGATTGAACATTTACTTCAATCTAACCTACATGCTCGACTATCTAAGTACTCATTTATCAAAATTTCTACAAAACGGAAGTATCAAAAAACGCTGGATCAATGTGGCCAAAATCGTACTGGCCTTGGTTGTATTATTTCTTTGGCTGAATATGGTTAAACGAGCAATGAGTGAGCGGGGACATAGTAGTCAATACGATGATTTTATTGGATATAGTCAAATGCTCATATTTGATGATGTGAATATATTTATTCCAAATTCCATAGGGAAACTTAATACCATTGCAAAGTACCCTCCATTCTTCTTCACCATATTCGCACCATTTGCGAAATTACCAGTGTGGTTAGGAGCGTCACTGTGGTTTTGGTTGAACCTTTTTCTGGTTATAGTATTATCAAAGTCATTTTCAAGAACCATATGGCTCACCTCCGGGGAAAAAGATGATCCTCCAAACTATCTATGGATAGGGGGCCTACTATTATCATCGGTTGTTATCATAACCAACCTTGAAACTTCTCAGGTCAACATTTTTGTATTGGCTCTTACAGTACTTGGGCTCGAGCAGTTTGTCAGGTACAGAAAAACTCGTGCCGGGATTTTACTGGGGGTTGCCACAGCTATAAAAATTACACCTGCGTTATTTATTGCCTATTTTGCTTACAAGAGACAGTGGAAAACAATGCTATGGGGTGGAGTCAGTACCATCATTTGCTGGGGGATAATACTGCCTCTCATTTTAGGATTCTCAAGATATCCGGAAATAATGGAATCATGGATTAGCTATTTTTTTGGATTTGTTGAAGAAGGAACGGTGGCCGAAGGAATTGGCGGCTTTCGTCATACAAATCAGTCCCTAAGTGCGGCTTTTTACAGATATTTCACCGATACTCCGGCTAATGGAGGTTTCAAAGACCTATACGTCAATGTCATGAGTTTGTCCTATCCGGCCGCATCAATTGTGATGAAAGGCTTAAAAATAGCTGTCCTTTTGATTCTTCTGTTTTTGTGTAGAAGCGCCATGGTACAGAATAATAATAACAAATTACCTTTTGAATTCTCGTTACTGGCAATTGCTACGCTTTATATATCTCCTATATCTTGGATCAATCATTATTTACTTATGCTGCTACCCTTTACCACGTGCCTTTATTACATTTTGAAAAGGCCTACCCATGATTTAGACAGGATTAAGCTATTGAAGTCGTTATTACTAAGTGTATTTTTAATATGGATGATACACCCTTTTGTTATGGCTTTCTCTATTCCGTTTTTTGGATCGCTAATTTTGGCAACTGCAATGGCCAAAATTTTACATAAAAAAAATAAGCGGCTTATTTTGAGTCGTGAAAATAATGAGGATCCAGTATACTCAAGTTCGACAAAGAACGGGTGGAAAAGGGAGGTAGATAAATACAAATATGTCGACTGAAAAAACAAATTAATAAAAGCCGGCGATTATTGTTGAGGGTTTTTGTTTAGGCATAAAAAAACCCTTACTGTAGTAATAAGGGTTTTTATTGATAGAAACTGGCAACGACCTACTCCTGTTTTCGACACTGGGACACCCTTAAGTTTTCAGTCCAAAATTTTCATTGA
>CALBPF010000314.1 GCA_937899105.1 uncultured Flammeovirgaceae bacterium
TGTAAAGGCTCCTAATGACAAAGAAATCCTGCTTTACTTCAATGAAATCCTTTATATCGAAAGTGACGAAAACTACGTCGACATCCACCTTATCAAAAATGGAAAGCATAATAAGGAAATTATTCGTTCCAGCTTGAAAAATATTGAAGAACAATTAGTTTATGCTATCTCGCCTATATACAGATGCCATCGGAAATATTTGATCAATTTCAAATACTTTAAAGTTGTGGATTCGAGTACTAGAAGTATGACCATTCAATTAATAGGTGAAGAAACCACCATCCCCGTTTCTAAACAGTATGTGCCTCAAATCCGTAAACTGATGATCAACCGTCACTAATACTTGTTCACTCATCACAAAGACTCGTTCTAAGGCGATATGAGTATAAAAGCCTCATTTCATTTGAGCATTGATAAAATTAAAATACACTCAAATGAAAAATCTAAAAAACAACAAAACAGTGTTGATCCCATTATTTATCACCCTGTTTTTCTGTAATGCCAGTGGGCAAATCATAAATGGACCACAATCCTCCCCAGAGGGGCTAATTAACTCATCGGCTGCACTTAGAAATGAAATTGAAGAAATTATTCGATCCTTCGTAGAAGACTATAAATCTGACAGACATGCCACCAACGCCAGGATTGTTGGAATCGATGTACCCGAAGCCAATGGAAAGTGGACAATTACAATTACAGGTAAAGAGATCGAACCGAAACAATGGGAAGTCTATATGTCTGATGGATTGCCTAAGCAACCCACTTACGTTTATCGCGCTGAAGCGGATATATTAAGAGCCATCAATGACGGTAAGGTAAATGCTATGACCGCTCAGGTCAAAGCATTTTCAAGCGACTATGCGCCACTAGATGCCTATGAAATGGAAGGTTTCGAACCCACAGAAGACGACAACGGTCAGATGAACGCCTTCTCTTTTCACTTTTGGACAAAAGGTTTTCCTGAAGTTGTTCCATTTCGTCCTACCGCCACTCGAAAAGCCCATGGTATGGGAGCTACAATTTTTTATTATGAAAAGGGATTGCGAACAGGTTGGGGACATATGCAGCCGGGAGATCGTGTGCGGGAAGATGCCCGAGAACAGGCCATGCCTTTTCCCATGATGGGGGTAATGATTAAGGGTACCGCAAAAGGTATAGTCGATGGTGCACCCATAACGGCTTCTGAAGGTAATACGGTGAACTAATACTTATAATGTTTGGTAAGGGAGCTTAGCCACAGACTGACTGGAACTATTCTACACGGTCAAAAATATCATCAGGAACAAAATGAAGAAGTGGTTAAAAATCACAGTTTGGTTGATGACCTCATCAGTTGCAATTTTTGTGATTCTCAGCTTTGCTTTCTACAAACGTTTTATTGTTTATCCTCCGGATTATGACTTTTCTGAACCAAAAAACATAAAAGAATCCCAGCTACAAGACATTGAATATTTGTCATTATTTCCAGATTATGACCAAAGTTTCGATACACAAATGAAGCGGGATTTCTTTTTCTTACAGCTTGATCAATTAAAAAGCAAGCTGCCGGTAACAGAAGCCGCTTTTGAAATGGAAATTGCTAAGGCTTTAGCTTACGCTGATAATGGACATACAAATATCAGTGCGGGAGCAAGAGCCCGGAGGTTAAACAATATACCCCTCAGATTTTACTGGTTTAAGGAAGGATTGTATACAATACTAGCTCGTG
>CALBPF010000315.1 GCA_937899105.1 uncultured Flammeovirgaceae bacterium
TAGAAAAAGGATACAGATTAGATAATTTAGTCCCGAAATTACGATCCAAATACGTCTTAAATCAATTAAGATATACCCACTATGCTTTTGAGTTAGGGAAACCGCTCTAACCGTACTCGTAATACGGGGGACTAGCTAAGGTGGGTTGTTTTTGTCCCAAATTACGAGATTATGAAACTTAAAAAGAAAGAGCTTACCAAGCTCCTAGACCATATTGCTGACAGACCATCAGTCGCTCGGGTTACCCCGAGTGACGGTTATCACATAGGCCTCTGGCCGTAGCTTATGAACATAAAATAGACTAAAAAAGAAAACATGCAATTGATCAAAAGACCAAAAAGCCTATGAATACCTCTCAACCAAAGCTAAGCCATGGCGTAAGCTCGGAGAGCTATCTTGAGCCGCGCCAAGCCCTCCAAAAACCAACCATTCCGTCTCAAAACGGACTAAAAAAACCTAATTTTGCTATTTATTACACACAGTGAAACACCTACTTACCATAGCGCTGCTTGCTTTTTATTTGACTTTGTACAGTCAGAAAAGTGCTCCTGCAGATAGCCTGCAACACGGGCTCAATAAGGCAGACAGTATTCAACTGCCGACAACCCCAATCGATTCGGCCATCCAGGCTGTACAGGCAAAACTACACGCCTCCTCTGACGCCCCTGATTCAACCAAAAACCGTCTGCGACAACAGCTGAACCGACTCAACAAACAGCAAGTCACCCATCAAAAACTGGACTCCTTGCAAAACCTTTATCAAAAGCGAGCCGATAGCCTCCAGACGCTTAACCTGCCCCACCAAAACTACCTGGATAAGATAGACAGCATCACCCAGCTGCCCGGGCGCAAAATCAATCAAAAACTCACCCAGTGGCAGCAAGGAGCCAGAGAGAAACTGAACCGTGCCCAAGGCCAACTCGATCCACGCATCACCAAAAAACTTCCGGACACAGAATTACCCGGTATTGAACGCCTGGACCTACCAACGGAAGGTTTCACAGATCAAATAGATAACGATCTACTCCCCGAAAAACTGGATGCCGAGCTCAATACCGATCAACTCACTGACCTCCAAAAAGAACTTGATATCGATAATCCGCTAGACACAGACCTGCTCAACGATACCCCGCTGGATGATTGGCAAAACCAGGCCGATGACATCACCAAAAACACCACCGCTACAGTTGAAAACATCAAGGAAGAGGCGAACATCGATCAAGTCACAGCCAAACTCGACGAGTACAGCGGCCAGGCAGGAGAAATAGCAGAGCAGACCGCAAAAGTGAAGGCCGGCGACCTCACCGATATGCAAGACCGGGCGGAAAAAGAAATCATTTAGGAATTCGATGAGTTAGGTACCCTGGATGAGCAGAAAAGTCTTTTAGACCAAACACGAGCAGAACACGAAGAATACATTCAACTGCAAAAGGAATACATGGAAAAAGCGCAGCAATACAGCGACCCCACATTTGTCAAACAGCGCATTACCGAAAAATCCAAATACATCGCCAACGCAAAACTGAAAGCCTACCAAGTCAAAGTTGCGGAAGCCCAGGAAAAGCTGTCCCAGCTAAAAATAGATTCTTCCAAAGCGCTGCTGGATATCCCCAAGGCAGAAGAGTGGCCAATTCGGGAGAGACTCATTGCCGGCGCCAACCTCGAGCTGTTCAGAAGTGAAGGCACACAACTGGACGTTGCCCCCTATATAGGTTTTCAACTTACTGAACGACTGCATGTATACGCAAGCTACCTGTATCGCATCGACTTTAACAAAGACAAACAACAATTGAACGTAGACAACACCGTTTATGGTGCACGGCTTGCCGCCACTTACCGGTTTTTCAAGGGATTCTACCTTCGCACCTCGGGAGAGCAACTTCGCACCTTTGTACCGAATAGCGCTGTTCCGGGAGAGCAACAGCGAGATTGGGTCCGTAGCTTTTATGCCGGTGTCGGTAACCGCTATAACATAAGCCGGCACATGAAAGGCACCGTCCAAGTCATGTACAACTTTAGCTACAACCGGGATACGCCATTTCCCAACCGGTACAACATCCGCCTGGGTTTTGAAATTGACTTTAAAAAACGCATTACCAAGAAGGACGTCATCAAAGGACTGAGGAAAGCTCAAAAAAAGAAGCGCATGCTGGAGTCAATCAAAAAGAACATAAAATAAAAGTCCCTGCCCAGCGGTGAGCCGATACCTAATAAAGCAGAATGACTTTGATAAAACCTTTATAAAATTTTCAATCCTCTCTTCATGTATGTTATAAACACATTTAGAGTTTATTAATTGTTAAGAGTGGTCTATTTTAGTAGAGTTTCTGATTATATCCGTATTAAAAATTTTAGATCTTTTATGACACCGCGCCGTTCCAAGTTCTTAACAATCTCAGGCCTATGGATCAATGGTACAATCAAGACGTCACTATGTTTAATTTTTCTTATCTGTGGGGTTAAGTTGACAGCACAGATACGTTATAAGCCTGGTTATTTTATCACCAGTAATGGAGAAAGGGTCGATTGTTTAATCAAGGACATTGATTGGGAAAATACCCCTGAAGTTTTCAATTATAGATTAGACTCTTTAAGCGAAGAAAAAGAGAAGACCATTGAAGACGTAAAAGAGTTTAGAATATCGAGTGGCGCTAAATATATCCGAGCCAATGTTCAAATCGACAGATCGAGTCAGAGCATGGATAAGTTGACTTTTGATAAGCAATCGGAATTTAAAAATGAGACTATCTTGTTAAAAGTTCTTATTGAGGGAAAAGCGTCACTTTATGTCCATCAACAATTAAACTTAACCCTCTTTTTTTATGGCGTTGATAGTGATAGTATTCAACAGCTCGTCTTTAAATACTACAAAGCATCCTCAAATACTCGTGGTGAGTACCGGTTATACAGAAACCAACTCTGGACAGATTTGAAGTGTGATGCAATAACTTTTGACGAGTTGAGCGAATTAAATTATACTAAAAAGGATCTGATCCGTTTATTTAAAAAATACCATACGTGCCAGGACGCCCGTTTTGTTGACTTAGATAAAGATAAAAAAAGCAAAAGTAGCTCTCTAAATATCTCCGTCCGCCCGGGTGTAGGAATAAGCTCTTTATCGGTTGATAATTCCTTATCGGATATCCGGGATGTTGATTTTGAAGCTTCTATAAGCTATAGAATAGGGCTTGAGTTAGAATTCGTTCTTCCTTTCAACAATAATAAATGGGGAATTTTGTTAGAACCTACTTTAAATATCTATCAACCTGAAGAAGAGCTTGCCGCAGGTGTGGTAAAAGCCGATTATAATTCAATAGAAGTACCTTTTGGTTTGAGGTATTACTCGTTTATAAATGACAATTCTAAAATTTTCTTTGACGCCCTGGTGGTAACCGGTATTCCATTGTCCTCCGAAATTGACTATACAGGTACCAACGATCTGGAAATTTCTGGCAATGTAAACCTGGCTCTTGGTCTTGGCTACAGTTGGAAAAACAAATATAGCGTTGAGGTCAGAAACGGGTTTGGCCGGGAATTACTTGGCGATTTTGTAAGTATTGATTCTAGTTATAAAAGTTTACAATTGATTTTTGGATACCAGATCTCTAAATAGGGATTGTTAATGACGTCTTGCATCACTCCATGTCAACCAGAGGAGGCGATTAAGTTATAGACCTATTTCAATACCCTACTGCAGCATCATCACCTCTTGGGTCAGCGCCTCCTTCAAGTTTCCCATCCGGTAATACCAGGATGGCATCCACCTTACCATATGGCCCTCTCTGCTGTAACTCATGGCCCAATTTAACTAACGAAAGGCTGTCATCTTTGGAAATAGCTCCTTCCTGGTAAAAGATCTTATCAGGCTTCCATTGGTGGTGTACCCTCCCAGCGCTCACCGCTTGCTGCATCGTCATGTCATGCTCTAGCACATTAAGGATGGTTTGAAATACCGAAGTAATAATGGTACTACCACCTGGGGTGCCTACCACCATAAAAAGTTGATTATCCTTTTCTAAAATGGTAGGTGTCATAGAGCTGAGCATGCGCTTGCCGGGTTCTATGGCATTAGCTCTTCCACCTACCAACCCGTAGTAGTTCGGAAAGCCGGGTTTGATGCTGAAGTCATCCATCTCATTATTCATTAAAAATCCTGCTCCGGCCACTACTACCTTGGAGCCATAACCACCGTTTAAAGTCGTTGTTACGGAAACAGCATTACCAAAGGGATCTACAATGGAAAAGTGCGTTGTTTGTTCCGATTCAGCCAAAGCGAAAACACCAGCAGCTAAGGAGTCACTGTGTGTTTTAGCAGTAGTAGAGAAGTCTGACATTCTACCCATATTATAAGCGGAATCAAGTAGCTCTTCCACGGGCACATTATAATAGTCGGCATCACCCAAATGTGTCGCTCTATCAGCATACACCCTTCGTTCTGCTTCTGTCATTAAGTGTAATGCTTGTGTGGAATTATGATCTCCTAATTCCCGGCCTTCTACAGACTTCAGCAATTGCATCAGCGCTATTCCACCACTTGATGGCGGACTCATAGAAATGACTTTTAAACCCTCATAACTGCCTATGATAGGTGTCCGCCATTGCGCATCGTAATTTTTCAGGTCCTCCAACGTCATGATGCCATTACCACGTTGCATTTCTTCTACAATCAATGCCGCAGTTTCGCCTTCATAAAAACCTGCCCGGCCGTTATCTCTGATCCTTTCCAGGGTGTGCCCTAGATCAATCCATCGAATCGTATCGCCGGCTTTCCAATCTCTGATGAGAAAATCCGGGGCAAGCGTATTGTAGGTAGAGAAGTTCTTCTGGTTGCTGTTTAATCCATTAGCCTCTCTTTCAGTAAGTGGAAAGCCATTTAACGCCAGGTCGATTGCTGGTTGAATAAGCTCCACCCAGGAAATTGTACCGAAGTTTTCGTATGCCTTCACCATGCCTTCCACTGACCCCGGTACACCGCTTGCTAAATGACCACGGGTACTCAGGTTTTCAATCACATTGTTAGCGGAATCCAGGTACATAGTTTCACTTGAAGACATTGGAGCTTTCTCTCTGAAATCCAACGTATTAACGCTACCGTCGCTCATTCTGATCACCATAAACCCGCCACCTCCGATGTTTCCGGCAACAGGGTAAACCACAGCCAGTGCAAATTGCGTGGCTATGGCAGCATCAATTGCGTTGCCACCTTGCTTAAGAATAGCTGAGCCTACCTGGGATGCCAATGGGTGTGCACTTACTACCATCGCCTTTTCTGTGATGAGGCCAGTTTCATTGGCTGGAATATTACAGGCATATGCGCCTAATACCAGCAAAACATATTTTATCTTTTTCATTCTGATTAATTGATTCGTTTGAATTTAAGGCATGTTCCTAAATCGTTGTTTACCACTTATATAAATACTAAATTTACTTGAGTAAACTTTAAAGAAAAGTGGTTACACTTCGTCAGCAAAAATCTGCCCGGTTAAAACTCCAAATATTAAAAGCGGCGCTGAATTTAGTTGGAAAAAATTCATTTGAAGAACTGTACGTAGATGCCATCTGTGGGCAGGTGAAGGTATCGAAAGTGACGCTCTTCAAGTACTTTCCCCAAAAGGACGATAATCATCTTTACTAATTGCGCGTTTGGCTGCTACATAGAGCCGTAGAACTATCTAAGACAGAGTATGTTGGATTAGTTGGGCTGCGTTTCCTCCAGGAAAAACTATGCGATTCATTTATGAATCACCCTGGAGTGGTTTTGGGCCTGGTTAGCTACCTAACGAGCCTGAAGCGACCTCCGGGGCCTGTGTCTTTAAAAACGGCGGAACGGATTCAATTGTATAGTGTTGAAGAATTGGAGAATGTAGAAATACGGTCCTTGCATCAGCTTGTGGAAAATTTCGTATTGGAGGCTATTTTCAATGGGGAGATTACCAAACGATCTGACACCAACGAAATAGCAAACCTGTTTCTATCAGTTATATACGGTACGTTGGTAACAGCTCATTTAAATCAAATAGCGCCAATAAAGATTTACATGAAACGGAATCTGGATTTAGTATTAGATGGTCTTAGATAATATAGGTCTCGCTAATTCATGACCGACGGTATCTAAATCTATTTAATGATGTTTTCCTTATATTTTGCGTTCAGGTGATCAAGCCATCATAATAAAGTCTGTTCCCTCTTGATAGTTGCGCTGCTCTAAAAAATCCTTGATCTCTTTTTTACCTTTACGGTCACTTACATAGGAAAGTAGGAAAGGCCCACGCTCACTTACTTCGGGTAAGTCCTGATAATGTATAATATGAGCTGCAGTTTTAGGCACGACATCTATAAATTTCTCAGGTTTGATTCCGGCCACTTTTAACGGTTTGATCCGATGGTTTACCGTTCTTCCGGTTCCGAATATCCAAATCGGTCGCTTGACTTCCTTTTTCGTATACCACCTAGCGAAGTAATGCGCTTTTACTTCAAAGAAGAGATTGCTGGTATAGTTCGGATGAGTCCTGCTTAGTCGGTTAGGAGGGTCATACCATTTGAGTAGTACTTCCGGAAGCTTCTGCATACGTATACCGGCATGGAACCACCTAAGCCATAGTTCAAAATCCTCAGGTACATTTGTTTCACTATAACCTCCATATTGATAAAACAACGATTTTCTAAACATTACGCTTGGATGTGCAAAAGGGGCATCCTGAAATCGGGCATGGTAGATTTCATCCGGAGAGAATAGCTCGTTAGTCCATGCTATATGGCGCCTGTACCCCTTTTGATCAGATGATCCAACATGAACCGTCTGAGATGAGACTAACCCGACATCGGTGTATTGCTCAAGGAAGGTCACTTGTTTTTCAAGACGGTCCGGGAGGCATTCATCGTCTGCGTCCATGCGAGCTATATACTTGCCTCTGGCTATTTTCAAGCCAAAATTTAATGCTTTGGCAATTCCTGAATAGGGCAATGATACAATCACTAAACGTGTTTCGTTAATCTTACGTAACAGCTTTAAGGTTTGATCGGTGGAACCATCATTGATTATTACTAATTCCCAGTTCGCAAGAGTTTGTGCTAGAATAGAGTTGACGGCACGTAGAATGGTTTTATCACCATTATGCACAGGTAAAACCACGGAGACCAAAGGCTTACCGGCCCTTGCCAAGCTCTCTTATAAAGTTTATTAAGGCATTTCTTTCATTCGAAGAGTTCATGAGATTCTTCATCGTACTAAAGAAGACTTTAGCTTTGGACGTTGAAATCTCTTCTGCACCTTCAGCCTCGTCCCTTGCATTCAGCGCTTCTTGCTCAGGAATATCAGCATCCGGCTTTATTTTCTTCTCATCATATAACGGGTCCAAGTCATCTGCCTTTTTAAAGCTTTTTTGAGACCGTTCTTTATACCCAAGCTTTTCTTCTACCAGGCCCTTATTGTTATGAGATATTGCATCATCAGGATCCAGCTCTATGGCCTTATCATAATCTTGAAGTGCTCCATTCAAATCTCCATAATGATCCTTGATAAAAGCCCTGCAGGCATAACGGAAAGCTTTCCGAGGTTCTTACTGATCTGCCTTTTCCAGTTCTTGTAAGGCCCTACTACGTTCTTTAGCGAGATGATAGGCTACACCCCTTTCGCTATAATAAAAAGCGTTTGCCGGTTGTAACTCTATAAGTTGAGTGAAATCCTTAATTGCCAAGTCGAAACTATTTAGTTTGAAATAGGCTTTCGCCCTGTTGTATAAGGCGTCAAGATGGGTGGGCTCAAGTTCGATTGCCTGGCCAAGCACTTTAACTGCTTGATCAAACTTGCTGTCCTGGCAGAACTGTAAACCTCTAACGAAATAGTCCTGTGCTGTCTGCTTCATTGATTACTTCTTCCAAATCTCCTTCTTCAACTTCCTCTTTAACCTTCTTAGGTTTTGGTTTCTGTACCTTGGCCGGTTTTACCTCTTTTGACTGTTTAAGAATCTTCATCTTCACATACTTGGTACGTTTTTTCCGCTTATCTTTTTTCCTGTTGTAGGGTCGGTTGTAGTTAACAGGCTTTACGTGCTTAACAGTAATGTATTTATTGCGGTTACACCCTTGCCAAATAAATAGTAGAAATAGTACAAGTATGAGAATTCTCTTCATGCCTACAGAAACGTAAATAAACTGTTTTTATTCAAATTTCAGATCATGCCCGTTTAGCTTTCTCCCATACAGCAGATTGTTTCCCTCCAATGTACCTAAGAAAGCCTCTGTATACAGCCCAATTCATAAAAGAGAAATAATAAGGAATAAAAATTGATTTGAACCTGATTTTTCTCCCTTTCAATAAATACCCTATAAGAGACAGTACGTAAAACGAAATCTGCCCACATAATAAAATTTCATAAATAGCATGCACATTGAAAAGCATAATATTTACAACCAAAACTAAAGGAAGAAGAAGAGGAGTGAGGGTCCAGCGGAGGACTCGGTGAGAAACATACTGAAAGGTGACTACACCGTATTTGAACGGATTCAATAAACCTGCCAGTTTAACAACCGATTGAATGCCACCTGCTGCGATGCGAACTTTACGTTTTTCTTCTTCTTTTACTGAAACAGAACCCGTTTCCATGGCAAACGCCTCAGGCTCATAAACCGTGCGGTACCCCCTCTCAACGATTCTCATAGAAAGATAAAAATCCTCAATGATGATAGAATGGTCCACCTTTTCATAAAGTTTGGTTCTCACGGAAAACAATTCGCCGGCGGCCCCAACTACGGTACAAAGCTCAGAATCCATTTTTTTTAAGGCAGACTCGTATTTCCAATAGGCACCTTCTCCGGAGCTAGCCGCATTTTCCTTATCTCCCTGATAAATAGTTTTCTCACCCGCTACTGCTCCAACCTTATCATCCTTGTAGTGCCGGACAAGATTGACCATGGCATCCTCATTTAAATAGGTATTGGCATCACAAAATGCAACAATTGGAGTTTTTACATGATCAATTACCCGATTAACCGCGGCAATTTTTCCGGCTCTTTTGTTTTTATGGAATACCTGAATTCCATTATATTTTTCCAGCAGCTCAGCGGAGTTATCATCAGAACCGTCGGTTACAAAGAATATTTCTAACCTATCTTATGGATAGCGTAGTGAAAGCGTGTTATTCACTTTTTCATCCAGCAAAT
>CALBPF010000316.1 GCA_937899105.1 uncultured Flammeovirgaceae bacterium
ACCCTTTTTCAAACTACCTCAAACCAGCACTCAAAGTTTTGTCGTGTACTGTAGTTTGTTTGTTTGTGTCTAACGTCCAACTAAATGAGTATGCGCCCAATAGCTAGAAGCACAGAAGTATCTGGTTTCTATTGTTCTATAAAAGATCTCAGTTGGCATATTCATTTTAGTGTTTGTTGGGGAGAGTTAATTTTCGTTATACAGCTTTATTGTGGAGTTAGAGAACCATACAAGATTGTTTTGTTCTATTATTAAATAGAAGACCACTTCTTCTGCTGCCGGAATAATAAATTTTTCTAAAATCAACTGAGCGGTATTTCCGATTTGCGTGTGATTTAACAGTGATTCATGTGTTAGATGGAACTCGGTTTCTCTATTGTGAACGAGTGAATTTCTAAATGCATAAATCAACTTGGCAAAGAAGCTTGGAGCCTGGGATTCATCAATCGAATCAAAATCCTTATCAAGTCGCAATAAACTTAATAATGTGTCAATATTGGACTTATCTGCAATAATTGTAGGATGCAGGCTTGTCCATGAATCATATATGAATTTTGAAAACTTTTGAGTTGAGGAGTAATTCTCTAAGCAAACAGCTGCAAATAATTTTTTCAGCGAGGTTATTTCATTGTTATTAACTACGTCATTCATTCTCTGAAAATCTCGAATAGAAAAGACGTTTCCAGCATATTTTCTTTCCAATTCCGTCAATGGGAATTTATACATGAAGTTTTCAATCAAGTGATAAATTCTTAGGTACTTGTCCAGAATATCTTTCTGATGATTATACTCACTCAGAATTAACACAGAATCATCAAATTGCTGATATTGTACTTCCTGGTTGATATTCCTGCTGGAATTAACATTTGGAGATTGATTGTAGTCATACGGAGTGTGAATTATTTTCCCATCCCTTACAATGTGAAGACATAAAGAAGACCATATTTGGCTCTTTTTCCCCTCAATATCTTTATTGGAAAGTACGTATTGCGTCAACTCTAGTCGATTAGCCTCAATTCCAATGTTTGCAAGTAATTGAACGATCAAATCTTTAGGAATAGAGTTTTGAGAAAAGTATGTGGCAATTCTTGACGGTTCTGAAAAGTCTAATAAAACAATCGAATTCTTTAGATTGGAAGAGTCAAAATATGCAAAGTTTCTTTGATAAATCTCCTTCTCAATTTTGGTGAGGCTTAGTTGAGAAATATCATACTCCTCATCTAATGAGGTTTCTTCATCAATTGATTCATTGAGAAGATTTACTAGATAAATTATTACAATACATTCATGTATTCTATGATTTGGATAATCAGAAAATTTTATCCAAAACTTATCTAAAAAGCCCAGCAAATCCCCAAAATCGGAATGTATTCCTCCTTCCAACTTGGACTTCTTAACCTCTTTTAGTTTTGATTCCACCTCTTCAGCCAAAGCAAACAGGTCGGATTTTTTATCATCATTATCTAAATCATTGTAATATTCCTCAAAATTCTCTCCGTTCGTTGTGATGCCATGAATAATCCTGTTAAGGTTTTCGTATATAATATCCTTTAACTCCATAGCTACGCAGTTTTGAAATAGAGTGACCAATCGATTTCATCTGATGTGCCATCAAGTATTGATGATAGACCATCAAATACTGCTTTTTTGTTGACGTTTCCTATATTGACTTTTGCCAGGTCAAGACTGTTTCTTTTACTTTCAAAATCATTAAGCGATAATGAACCTGGATTATGAACGAGAGTATTTCTTAAATGATCTAAAGCTTTAACTGGCTTTACGTGGTTTTCATTGATATACTTACCTGTTGCTGCAAACATTCCAACTAGAGATGTTTCTCTGCCCATCCATTTTATTCCAATTTCATTGTAATGAGAATAGATCGCCTCATCGATTTCCAGAAGAGTTCTCAGAAAACTCTTGAGGAACTCTATATGAAGAAAGTGATCAAATACCTCATCATTAAAATAATTTGATTGGGTTTTTTGGATTAGATTAGTATTAGTTGTTAAAGGTTTGCCTTCGCTTAATGATAGTACCGAAGTTATAATATGGGAAAAGTGAAACTGACCAGGAACTCTAGATTTGCTGTATTGAATTGAGCTTAATTCCTTTTCTCGAATTAATTCAAAATTGGGAAAATCAACTTTCTGAAGAATAGGGATTATGTTTCTGAAAAGTAGTTCCAACTGATGTTTGGTCTTAACTGGCTTATGACCTGCATTGAGTATTAGCATCTTGGTAACTTCCTGATCCGTGGATAAACCTTGCCATATTTCGAACCATTGCTTACGGTCGTACAATCTTTCCAGCCCGTCTTTACCTTCTTTCCTGGCAAATTCTTTAAGCTCATACAAGATTGTTGAGTTGCTATCAATTTCTAATAACTTTTCTTTAAAAAGCTTATTGAGTTGAAGTTTAGAAAGTTCTAATATATCATGAGATTTCAGTTCTGTAGTAAGGAGCTTAATTGTATCGAAAATGATTTTCAACCTAAAAGTCCTCTGTAGCCCATCTAGAATTTTATACTTATAAATTTCTAATGTGTTGTCCTTTTCTGAATACTCATTTTCTTCAATAACAAGAACAATAGGAGGAATGTGATTACCTTCAATAATGGTCGCAACTAAATTGTCTAGATAGGTGTTCTTAACAATTTCTCTTTGAACTTCATAAGACTTGTAATCAGATGGCAGGCTTGCCACATAGTCTTCGAGACTTATGCTTGTTAGGAAGCACGTGCTATCACGCTCTTTATATATTTCTAATATTTTCGCCTTCATTATGATCTCGTTTGCAATTCTCCCCAACACCCATGTAACGAGACAAAAGGTGCTGTTACACCCAATAAACAATCACAAATTTAATTAAATTAATTATAGTAATAATTAAATTTGTGATGCCGATATTATTTCTTGCTTCAATTTAAAGTACATCGATCCATGATTATAATTTACAAATAAAAAATTTTCAAGCACCCCTGTCCCCAATTCATTATCTTACTTGTCATAAGGGTGAATCAAAACACTTTAATAACATGAAAGAATATTTAATGCCCATCAGAAACAACACAGAAGTAGAAAGCGAATTAAGCCCGGAAGAAATGCAGAAAAGCATTGAAGCCCATACCGCCTGGGTGGGGGAATTGATGGCGAAAGGTCATTTCAAAGGCGGCAATCCTTTAATGCCCGAAGGTAAATGCATCAAAGGAGAACTGGTCACTGACGGTCCTTTTGCTGAGCTCAAAGAAGCCATTAGCGGATATTACTTCTTATTGGCTAATTCATTAGAAGAGGCCGCCGAGATCTCTAAAGGGTGTCCTTCCATTATTATGGACAACGCGACCCTGGAAATACGTGAGGTGATTGAAGTAGATAAACCTTAATGTCCGCCGAAGACATCCAACAGCTTACCGCCCATCTTTTCCGGGAAAATTCAGGAAAGATGGTAGCGGTATTATCCAAGATCTATGGCCTTCATCAACTGGAAGCGATTACCGACATCGTTCAGGACGCGTTTGAAACAGCCATTAATAAATGGAAGTACGGAGGCCTACCCCAAAACCCATCGGCTTGGCTGATGACCGTGGCTAAGAACAAAGCGGTTAATTATTTCAAAAGAGATAGTAGGTTGGACCGATCGGAAACCAATGAAAACGTTGCAGCCCAGGCTGAACCTAGCCCGGTATTTTTGGATGGAGAGATCGAGGATAGCCAATTAAGATTGCTGTTAACGTGTTGTCATCCCACCTTTTCCATGAAAAACCAGGTGCTACTTACACTCAGCATCTTAACCGGATTTCGACGCAACGAACTGGCCAATCCGCTTATGATGGAAGAGGAAGCCATCAATAAAGCAGTGGGCAGAACCAAAAAGCATCTTCGTGAAAATATCCGGATCCTGGATTCTACGTCATCTTTGAATTCAGCGGAAAGAGTAGCCGTCGTGCATACTGTACTCTACTTGATGTTTAACGAGGGCTATAAATCGACTGGCTCTGCGGATCTCATCAATCACGATCTATGTTTCGAAGCTATCCGGCTGGCTAAATTATTGTGTGAGAGAAAAACAGCACTTGTTCATGAAACAGAGGCCTTGTTGGCCATCATGTTTTTTGGCTTAGCGCGCTTTCCTGCTCGTACAAGTGCAGATGGTAAGATTATGACGCTGGAAAAGCAAGATCGCAGCCTCTGGGATGTACGGTTCATTAAAGAAGGGGATCATTATCTGGATCGATCAAAAAAGGCAGCGGAAATAAGTAAATACCATATCGAAGCGATTGTTTCTTCCATACATTGCCATGCGTCTGATTTCAAGGACACGGATTGGAATCAAATCTATTATCTACACGAACAGCTTGAAAAAATAGAATATTCGGAATTGGGCCAACTCAATAAATTGGTAGCGCTGAGTTATATCAAAGGTCCTTCAGCCGTTATTTCGCAATTGGAGGAGATAAAACAGTCCGGAACGTTACGGAACCATTACTTGCTGTATGCCCTTGAGGGGGATCTACTGGCCAGAATGAATAAGCCCGCATTGGCAAAACGATCCTTCAAAAGGGCGTATGAATTATCCAAAAACCAGGTCGAACAAGAGTTTTTGAACGATCGCATCCTAGAGCTTTAATCCCCTCTATTCTATTTGAACTTGAAGTGAAAAATTAATTTGTTTTGACTAATCAAATTAATTTTACTATCTTCAAAATGTGGATTTAGAGGAAGAAGCAGGCAAGCTCATGGATTTCTATCCGCGGATCTATTTTGCTTGCCATACCCGGCATGTTATTGATCCGGAAACGAATGAAAAGCTGACCAATAACCAGGTGAGCATTTTAGATCATCTGGATGGCGAAGAGCCTACCAGTCTATATGAGCTGGCTACTCACATGGGTGTGCCTCCTTCCACGATGTCCATTACGATCAATAGATTGGAACAAGGCGGGTACGTGGTGCGAAGAAAAAACAAAATAGACGCTAGAAAAGTGGAAATTCTGCTATCAGAGGAAGGTATTCGCATTAGAAAAGCAAAATCAATCCTCGATCCGGAAAGAGTTTCAGCGATGCTGCAAAGGCTAAGTGAAAAGGAACGGCAGGTGGCGTTAGACGGGTTAGGTTTGTTGGCTTTTGCCGCAGAAATGGAGATGAAGAGCCGAAGTCTGAGTAAATCCTGGAATACGCGTTAATTCATTAAACCTACTTAACTATGAAATGGCTACTTATCATTATCGGTGTTCTGGTTTTATTGGCTCTGATTGTTTTTCTGGTCGGCAAACTTCTACCGGTCAAGCACACGGCCTTTCAGGAAAAGCGGTTTACTACTGATATTAGTTCCTTATGGTCAGCAATACGTAATTTCGAGGATTACCCGAAATGGCGATCTACCTTAAAAACATTAACAGTCATTAACGGAAAACAGTGGCAAGAAACAGATTCCAGGGGCGATATTATCACTTTTGGAATTATTGAAGAAATTTCAGAAACCAAAATGGCCGTCAAAATATTGAGTGATGATTTACCTTTTGGCGGGACCTGGGTGTATGAACTTACAGAAAGCAACGGGGCGGTTACTCTAAAAATTACTGAAAATGGAGAAGTCTACAGCCCCATATACCGGTTCATAGGTTACTTTTTCTTGGACCAAAGCGCCACAATTAAGCAATACATGATTGATCTTGAATCACGTTTAAACCCATAGCTATGCCCGCAGGATATTCAGGTACCCCACTCGCCAAAAAGCTTGGCCTAAAAGAAGGTTATTCCACCCTATATATCAATGAGCCAGATCACTATTTGGATCTGTTTACTGATTTACCCCAAATCACTGAAGCTCGCGTTGATGATCAGGAAATTAACTTTATTCATCTGTTCGCACTTGACTTTGATACACTAAAAAAACACTTCAATGCTTGTAAGGACAAATTAGCCAAGAACGGCACCCTCTGGGAATCTTGGCCAAACAAGGCATCAAAGATACCCACCGACCTTGATGGTAATATAGTCCGCACGTACGGTCTGGAAAATGGTCTGGTGGATGTCAAAGTTTGTGCGGTAGACGAAACCTGGTCGGGCTTGAAATTTATGTATCGGAAAAAAGATCGTTGAAGTCGTC
>CALBPF010000317.1 GCA_937899105.1 uncultured Flammeovirgaceae bacterium
ATAGGTCCGGTTGCGATCAAAGTATTCTACCAACCGTCCATCGCCAATACTTCTTTGACCATTGACGAAGATTTCATTATAAAATGCCAGGTATACGGTACGTTGCTCCAGGGCGGTATTATTTAGTGGAACATTGACAAATAAGTTGTACCTGTAGCGGGTTCTCATATCTTGCCCATCCACCCATCTTTGCTCAAAGCGCAGGCGGTGATTCAATAGGAATCGTTTCCCAATTTTCTGTGGAAAGAGAGCCTCCTGGTAGATTCTACTTTCAGCGGAAGTAGACGAGCTTTCCCCGGGTGTACCGGATGTAATATTTCCATAACCCAGTGTAAACATTATATTGACATCTTTGGGAGAATAGGTGATACCGGTCCGTAAGAGTATTTGTTCCAGATCAGAGCCGAAGTTCCAATAACGAAATTGATAGTCGCCTTGTAATCCAAATTCACTGTTGTTAAAACGTTTATTGAAAAAATACATATACCACGCACCAAGTTGATCTTCATCAACGGATTGCGAAAATGATATCTGTGAGGTAAAAAGTAAAAGGACTAGACTGAATAAGCGAATCATAAACAGGTTATGCTTTTAGACGTAGGACATAGAACCAACATAGTTGCTTAAAGAATGTTTTTGATTTGCATAATGAGAGTATTCCTGCTTTTGTAGAGTTGGGTTATGTCAAACAAGGCGCAAATAGGAATGGTATCTCAGACCTTAAGCTATAGTTTTCCCTCTGACAGTGAGTAGGTATGGATTATCTATTAATTAATTCTTGCTTAAATAAAACTGTAGTCCGATGCGAAGCTGCAAGGTCTTGATTATAAAATCACTAAAGAATTCGTCATAATCAGTCTCAAACCTGTCATAACTGATTATTGCTTCTAATCCAACATTATCATTTATAAAGTATGATACTCCAAAACCGACATTAAAATTTGTTTGGTCACCTTCTGTTTCATCAGTAATTGATCCACCTGATACAATATCAAAAATCTGCCCTTCAGAATTAATTTTCCCAAAATTGTATCCGACTCTTACAAAAACACCTAATTGACTAAAAATGAAGTAATATCTGACTTGAGGACCAACCCTTAGGCTGGTAGTTTTATTATCGGAAGTTTTATCATTGGTGAAAGAATAAGGAAATAAAATACCCAATGGCCAGATTATTGACCGGAAAGTATGAGACGTTAGGACTGATGCTTAAGCTAAAAGTTTCTTGGTCTACACCGGAAACTTCAGTGTCAGTATTTTGGATACTAACGGATCCTCCAATTAGAAAGCTCCCTTTACTGGTTTGGCCTTCACAATATCCAAAGTGTAGCAATAACGAGGCCGTTAGAAATATCAGTAGTTGTTTTTTCATATAGTACAGCGATGTAGATTAGGACTTATGAATCAGCAGAATTCATTAAGCTTATAAGGTGGTATGAGTGTCCAAAACCGTCATATCACTAAATCGCGTTATGTAATAAAGAGCAGACCGTAGGTCTGCCTCATAAAAATATTAATTCACTTCTCATTGTAGATATGTACGTCTCTTTGTGGAAAGGGAATGGAGATACCAGCTTTGTCAAACTCCAATTTGATTTTTTCGTGCATATCAAAATATACGTCCCAGTAGTCAGCTGCATTTACCCATGGCCGTACCACAAAATTCACCGAGCTATCCGCCAATTCGCTAACTGCAATCTGGTGTATAGGATCTTTTAACACGCGCTCATCTCCGGTGACAATAGTTTCCAATAGTTCTTTGGCTTTCTTAATATCGTCATCATAACCAATACCAAATACCATGTCTACCCGACGCGTCGGTTGAGCAGAGTAGTTGGTTATGGAAGCGTTTGATAATCCACCATTTGGGATAATTATTTTTTTGTTATCCGGAGTTAGCATTACTGTATTAAAAATTTGAATCTCCTTAATAGTGCCTGCATGCCCGCTGCCCTCTATATAATCCCCTACTTTAAAAGGCCGTAATATTAATATGATTACTCCACCTGCAAAATTTTGAAGTGTACCCTGAAGCGCCAGACCAACTGCCAAGCCGGCTGCACCTATTATGGCTACAAATGATGTCATCTGTATGCCCAATGTACTTAGAACACTTAGTATGAGTAATACTAGTAATATATTGTATAGGAGGCTTCTTAAGAAAGGTTTTAAGGAGTCGTCAATATTTCGTTTGTTGAGCAATTTACCAAACCCATTACGTATGGCTTTTATGGCCAACAGGCCGATAATAAGGACGATAACGGCCTTCAGCAATGCCAGTCCATAATCGACACCATAAGTTGCAAGAAGGTCTTTTACTTGTTCTAGATATTCCATGGTCAAAATTGATTTCGCGAAATATAATTAGGTGATTTCTTTATTCAAAGAAATATCAGTCAACTCTTTGAATATCCGCACCAAGTGCCCTTAGCCGATCTTCAATGTCCTGGTAACCGCGGTCAATCTGCTCGACGTTAAGGATGGTACTTTCTCCCTCGGCGGACAATGCCGCTATAAGTAAAGATACACCCGCGCGTATGTCAGGTGAACTCATAGTAATTCCCCTTAAGAATTGTTTTCGATCTAAACCAATTACCGTAGCGCGGTGGGGGTCGCACAGGATAATTTGTGCTCCCATATCAATGAGTTTGTCTACAAAAAACAGACGACTTTCAAACATTTTCTGATGTACCAAAACGGTACCTTTCGCTTGAATAGCAGTAACCAATACGATACTTAGTAGATCTGGAGTAAAGCCAGGCCATGGTGCATCAGCTACTGTCATGATAGAGCCGTCAATGAAAGTTTCTATTTCATAGTGATTTTGCGCGGGTACGACAATATCATTTCCGTTGATATTAAGCTTAATGCCTAATCTCTTAAACACCTCAGGGATTAGGCCCAGATGCGCTACTCCTGCATCTTTAATGGTGATCTTACTTTGAGTCATGGCTGCAAGCCCGATGAAACTACCCACCTCGATCATATCAGGGAGTAACGTGTGCTCTGTCCCGCCTAAGCATTCAACGCCTTCAATATGAAGTAAATTTGATCCGACACCCGTGATCTTTGCCCCCATGCGATTCAGCATGGCACACAGCTGTTGTAAGTAAGGTTCACAAGCGGCATTGTAGATAGTAGTTTTACCTTTGGCAAGTACGGCTGCCATAATTATATTGGCTGTACCTGTAACCGAGGCCTCATCAAGATGCATATAGCAACCATTCAGGTCGGATGCGTCTATTCTATAGAACCCCTCTTGTTTTGAATAGTCAAACTTGGCGCCTAGGTTTTGGAATCCAATAAAGTGTGTATCAAGCCTTCTGCGACCTATTTTATCACCGCCTGGCCTTGGAATTTTCGCCTTACCATAGCGCGCTAACAAGGGTCCAAGGATCATTATTGAGCCTCTTAGTGAAGCTGCTTTGTTTGTATACTCCTGACTTTCCAGGAAATGCACATCAATGTCTTTACAGATAAAACGATAAGTTTCCTTATCTAACTTTTCAACAGTGGCCCCCATATCGCTAATAAGTTCTATTAGGCGATTGACATCTACGATATTAGGTACTCTGTGTATGGTAACGGGCTCTTCAGAGAGAAGTGTTGCCGATAAGATTTGAAGGGCTTCATTCTTAGCGCCCTGAGGGGTTATTTCGCCTGTAAGTGGCTTTCCCCCTCGTATCTTGAATGAACTCATTTAGTTTCTTCTGCCTCGGCCTCTATTTCTACCTCTGCCACCGCCTTTACCCCGGCTATCAGACTTACCTCCCTGGTGACGATTTGGACTCGGCTTCCGCTTGTCCTTGTACAGTCTTTCAAAAAGGTTATCATCTTTTACCTTACTTAGGTCGATATCCAAGGCGCCACCGGAGATGGCTTTAATGTTTTCCAGGATTACAGCATCATCTATGACTTCTTTATTCCAGCTGCCGTAAAAGCTTTTCATAAGCTTTCCAATATAAATAATTGCATCTTCTCGCTCTTGAGGATCATCTTTTTTAATTGCCTCTTTTACTAGAAGCTCGATATTTCGGCCGTAATGCTTGTATCTTATTCTGTTATTTACATAACCTACACGTTGCGGAGGCTTAGTCAACACGTCCTTGTCGGGAACCGGGTAGGGGCTGTCAACGTCCAGGTTAAAACCTGCCATAATAAACATGTCATCCCAAAGTTTTTGATTGGTTTCAGTTGTCTCCTTAACGGAAGGAGCAATTTGCTTCATTAATTCTACCAGTGTATAGGCGTATTTTGTTCTTTTTTCTTTGTCATCAATAGTGCGTAAGTACGCCACTATTTTTTCTATGTTCCTCCCGTACTCTTTGAGTATTACCGGTGATAGACTCGTATTATAATTCATCTTAAAGTTTGTTGTGACCGAGTTAAGGTCTTTAAAGATAAGCGCTAGTTTTCGTGAATTTTGAGTTTAGCAAAACTAAGTAATAATGTTTTCTCACCAAAGTCATCAAAGCTTACCTTGGCCTTACGGTTTGCGCCACTTTCATCCAGCTCCATGACTTTTCCATAGCCGAATTTTGGATGTTCCACTTTCATACCGGCTTGTAAGTTGGAGGTATCGCTGGGTGCGAAGTCGGGTGAAGGCTTGTAGTTGCTTTTCTTAACAGGTTGCGAAGACACAGATTTTCGCATGCCTGAAACAAAGTTTTTTGTAGTATCGGAGCTCTCCGAATATACCGGTTCAGACTTCGAATACTTTTTGTTTAACTTGATATAAACCGGGTCTATTTCTTCAATGAATCGGCTAGGCTCGCAGTTTTTTAAACGTCCAAAGCGATACCTGCTGAGTGCGTAAGAGAGGAATAGCTTATTTTTTGCCCTAGTGATCGCTACATAGAATAGCCTTCTTTCTTCTTCCAGGTCCGCTCTGCTGCTCAGCATCATCTGTGATGGAAACAGATCTTCCTCAAGCCCTACAATATATATATGCTGAAACTCGAGGCCTTTGGCCATATGAATGGTCATTAAGGTTATCTTTTCGTCATCCTCGTCTTTATCGTTGTCTACTGCGGAAAGAAGGGCCACATCCTGTAGGAATGCATTAAGCCTTTTATCTTCTTTTTCAGGGTCTTCAACAAACTCCTTAATGGCATTGAGTAATTCCTGAACATTTTCATAGCGATTTAACCCCTCTACGGTTTTGTCGTCATACAACTCTTTGAGGATGCCGGATGTTTTAGCAATTTGTGTAGCGGCCTCAAAAGCATCTTTGGATTCAAGTTCTAGCTTAAACCGCTTGATCTGAGTAACAAAATCTAATACAGCGTTTGCGGCTCTTCCACCTAAAAAGGAGTTGGCGTTCTCTAATACTTCCCAAAGTGGAATAGCGTGATCATTTGCAGCTACTATCATTTTGCTAACCGAAGTATCGCCAATGCCTCTTCTAGGATAGTTAATTATTCTTTTGAATGATTCTTCATCATTATGGTTGATGCTAAATCTTAGATAGGCGATAAGATCTTTAATTTCCTTTCTCTGATAGAATGAAAGGCCACCTATGATCTTATACTTGATATTCATTCTTCTAAGGGCCTCTTCAATCGCGCGTGATTGGCTATTGGTTCTGTAAAGAACCGCTACTTCACTGTTTTTGAGCTGAACATTCATTTTCTCCTCGAAAATAGACGAAGCTACCAGTCGCCCTTCTTCGTTATCGCTGTTAGCTCGTAGCAGCTCAATAAGATTTCCGTCATTATTGGAAGTCCATACATTCTTTTTTAGCTGTGCTCTGTTTTTTAGAATGACCGAGTTGGCGGCGTTTACAATAGTTTTGGTAGACCGGTAATTTTGCTCAAGCTTTATAACCCTTAGATCAGGATAGTCCTTCTCAAAATTTAAAATGTTCTGGATGTCGGCGCCGCGAAAGGCGTAAATGCTTTGGGCATCGTCACCTACTACAGCAATGTTCTGCCTGACGGCTGCTAGTTTCTTCGTGATCAGGTACTGCGAAATATTGGTATCCTGAAACTCGTCAACCATTACGTAGTGAAAACGTTGTTGGTATTTATTCAATACATCCGTATGCTCTTTGAAGAGGACGTTAGTATTGAAAAGCAGGTCGTCAAAATCCATAGCGCCGGCTTTAAAGCAGCGTTCCGAATAGATTTTATATATTTTGCCCAGCTCAGGTTTCATATTGCTTTCGTCGTCGGCCCGGTAAATGGGGTTATTCAGATATTCACGCCATGAGATCAGGCGATTTTTGGCCCCTGAAATCCTATTTAAAACCACATTTTGCTTGTATACCTTATCATCCAGGTTTAGTTCCTTTACTATACTCCGTATCAGCGACTTGGAGTCTTCGGTGTCATAAATGGTGAAATTATTTGGATACCCAAGCCGGTCGGCTTCCGCTCTTAACATTCTTGCAAAAACGGAGTGAAAGGTGCCCATCCAAAGGTTTCTGGCCTCCGTGCCTACTACACTCTCGATCCTATCCCGCATTTCTTTGGCCGCCTTATTAGTGAAGGTAAGCGATAAAATATTGAAGGGGTCTACTTGCTTATGATCCATTAAATAAGCAATGCGATAGGTCAAAACCCTTGTTTTTCCAGAACCGGCTCCGGCTATGATCATAACTGGTCCATCCGTATTTTCTACTCCCTCTCGCTGCGGCTCATTTAGACTTTCCAGGTATTCCATAAATTCAAATTATAATAACGTTGCAAGTTACGTTTTGAAAGGTGGATTGTCAGTATGCTGTAAGGTAATAACATACGATTTTTTGAAATGCATAATTATTGATGTATTTTGGCATAAAAAATTATGCGAACTACTCTGGACTTACCACAGGACTTAGTAGATCAGGCATTGAAGGTGACAGGTATTAAAACGAAAAGTCAGTTAATTAAAACAGCTCTTGAACTTCTTATAGAGCGAGATAAGCGCTTAAAATTGCTTTCGTTTAAAGGGTCTATTGATCTTGATATAGACCTTGACGATCTTAGACAGAGATAAATGCCCGTAAAACTGATTTTGGTCGATAGCTCGATTTGGATTGACTATTTCAGATCTAGCGATGACCATATATTATCACGGCTAATTAAAGAAGACTTGGTCTGTACTAATCAGTTGATACTTACTGAATTGATTCCTGCTCTACTTAAAAATGGACGAAATGATATTGTTAAAAGTTTAGAGTCTCTACCCAATGTTCCATTACAAATTGATTGGGAAATCATCAGAAAGTACCAGCTTGAGAATTTAAAACGGGGGATTAACAAAGTAGGTATCCCTGATTTAATTATTCTTCAACAAGTTATTTTTGAAAATTTGGCGCTGACTTCATTGGATAAACATTTTCTCCACATGCAGAGTTATTTAGACTTTGAGATTTATTCAGCCTAGCTTTGACATTGTGATAGAACTAGGAAAAACTATTTTATCTGACGACATCAAGGAGCAGTTCTTTGTATGTAATTTGGAGAAGTGCAAAGGAGCATGTTGTGTAGAGGGTGACTTGGGTGCACCCTTAGAGGAAAGTGAGCTGCCAATACTTGAGGAGATATATAATAAGGTAAAACCGTATTTAACTGTAGAGGGGATCAAAGCTATTGAAAGGCAAGGCACCTACATTCTCGATGAGGACAGAGAGTATTCCACGCCAACCATTGAAGGTAAGGAATGTGCTTATGCGGTATACGATGAAAAAGGTATTCTGAAGTGCGGTATTGAGCAAGCTTACTTGGACGGAAAGACAGATTTTAAAAAACCTATTAGCTGTCACCTTTACCCTATAAGAGCTACTAAATATTCGGAATTTGAAGCTTTGAATTATGACCGATGGGATATTTGCAGCCCTGCCTGCGATTTGGGCTCATCCCTGAATGTTCCAATCTATAAATTCCTAAAAGAGCCTCTTATTAGAAGATATGGTCAGCAATGGTATGCTGACTTGGTAAAAATAATAGAAGCAGAACTACCTATTGAAGGGAATAGCGAGGGCTAATCTGGTAGCAAGCACGTTGTCTGATCCACTACTACCAAATTCAGAGATGTTATCAAGGTAATCTGAAGTTGAGTTAAGTAACCCCAACTCTAAATTAATGCCAAATCCGTTTGTAAAGGTATACGAGGCCCCTAGACTGGTGGGTAGCATAAATGAGATATTACGATAAGTTTCGTCTTGATTCCGGGTGTCATCTTGGTCTTCCAACTCCTCATCAAATTCATCCTTAGGCGTAAATCGCAGGAAGCCCAGACCTTGGCTCAAATAAGCTGATACATTCCCCTTCCTTAAGAAGGTAAATCGCAATCCATAGTGAGCATAAAAATAATTAGTCTTTACAAAAGTATTTGGAGCAGGATCCCCGATATTGGTTTGAAATGTGAAATCTCTGTCTTCCCCTGTAACGGAAGCTAAACCTGCATATAACGATCCACTTAACTTTTTGTCAGGGTTGAAAATCCAGCCGATTTGCAATCCTGAAGACCAGCTGGAATAGCTTGAAAGCTCACCATTGTAGCTGTTACCAGAAACACCTACGGTTATAACAGACTGCTTTTGTGCCACTACTATCGTTGGTGTAGTGGCCAAAATCAAGAGTGTTAATTTTAGAATACCTTCTTTCATAAACTTCTATGAAGTTAGCGAATTCATTGGCTTATATGAGAGTCATCGGACCTCAAAGTGGGTAAAAGACTAAAATTCATAAAAAGCGGCTGTGTCAAAAGGTAGGTCATCCTGAGTTTACGAAGGATCTTACTAAGCTTAAAGTGACTATTTGAAAAACTTAGTGAGATTCTTTCTCCGTCAGAATGACTTAAAATATTTAGTTTTCTACCTTTAGAGACAGCCTCTTAAACTTATTTTAGATCACTAAAATCAAAACTCTCCAGGAATTTAGTGGTGAACATACCACTTTGAAATACTTCATCATCCATTAATTTCAGGTGAAATGGAATTGTTGTTTTTACACCTTCAATTACGAACTCTGAAAGTGCACGCTTCATACGAGTAACTACCTCTTCTCTGGTTTGCCCACTTACAATGAGCTTGGCGATCATGGAATCGTAGTTAGGAGGGATAGCATAGCCGGCATATACATGACTATCTACACGTACCCCATGCCCTCCTGGTAGATGAAGGGTAGTTATTTTACCCGGGCATGGTCTGAAATCGTTGCCAGGATCCTCGGCATTAATGCGACACTCCATAGCGTATAGGTTAGGTTCGTAGTTTATCCCGGATATCTCTATACCCGCTGCTACTTTGATCTGCTCTTTGATCAGATCATAATCGGTTACCTCTTCGGTGATCGGATGCTCTACCTGGATACGAGTATTCATTTCCATAAAATAGAAATCGCCGTTTTTATCAACCAAAAACTCAACTGTACCCGCACCCTCATAAGCTATAGCCTCGGCGGCTTTTACCGCCGCTTCCCCCATTTTATGTCTTAGCTCCGGGAATAGGTTCATAACAGGAGATGGAGTTTCCTCCACAAGTTTTTGGTGCCTCCTTTGTATGGAACAGTCTCGCTCCGACAGGTGACATGCTTTTCCTTTGCTATCACCCACTACCTGAATTTCTACATGCCTTGGTTCCTCTACGAATTTCTCAAGGTACATGCCATCGTTACCGAAGGCAGCCGCAGATTCCTGACGGGCAGAATCCCATGCCGCCTTGAATTCTGACTCACTTTTAATTATCCGCATACCTCTACCGCCACCACCGGCAGTAGCTTTAATTATAACGGGATACTTTATTTTTTTGGCAATTTTCACGCCTTCTTCAACTGATTCTAAAAGGCCCTCGGAACCGGGAATACAAGGTACATCTGCAGCTATCATGGTAGCCTTTGCCGTGGCCTTATCACCCATCTTATCGATCATATCAGGAGAGGCTCCAATGAATTTGATATTATATTCCTGGCAAACAGCGCTGAACTCAGCATTTTCAGCCAGAAAACCGTATCCGGGATGGATAGCATCTGCATTTGTGATCTCTGCCGCAGCTATCAAATTTGGGATATTCAAGTATGAGTCGGTACTTGGCGCTTTTCCGATACATACGGCCTCGTCTGCGAAACGAACATGTAAACTGTCTTTGTCTGCCAGTGAGTATACGGCTACCGTTTTAATGTCCATTTCTTTACATGTACGTATAATTCTTAATGCAATTTCTCCTCTGTTGGCTATAAGTATTTTATTAAACACGCTGTTTAGGTTTAAGTCTCAGGAAAATGATCGTTACTGGGTTAAGAAGGATCTACCAAAAATAGCACCTGATCGTATTCTACTGGAGAAGCATTCTCAGCCATTGCCTTAACTACAGTGCCGCTAACTTCAGATTCTATTTCGTTGAAAAGCTTCATGGCTTCTACTATACAAATGGTCTGGCCCTTTTCAATTTTATCTCCAACCGATACAAAAGCCGGACTATCAGGGTTTGCCGATCGGTAGAATGTCCCTATCATGGGAGATTTTACCTGTATGTAATTGCCACTATCTTCCTTAGGAGCCGCCGCCTTCGGAGCCTCTGGCTGTGGTGTGGGTGTAGCAGGGGCTGGTATTGCTGCCGAAGCCGGAGCTGCTATTCCTGATTCTACTATCTTGGTTTTAACATCGGGCGCACGCTTTATCGCTAACTTGATCTCTTCAGTTTCAATGTTAACTTCATTTAAACCGGTTTGCGAAATAAAATCGATCAGATCCCGTATTTCTTTTGACTTCATATCAAAGGGCTTTGGTTGAAAATTATTCTTTTACTCGTTCAACATAAGAATTTGTTCGAGTATCTATTTTAATCTTTTCGTCTTGATTTATAAAAAGCGGTACATGGACAGTTGCTCCCGTCTCTACAGTGGCAGGCTTAGAGGCATTTGTTGCGGTGTCACCTTTAAGACCTGGTTCAGTGTAAGTGATCACCAATTCTACAAACTGAGGAAGTTCACACCCCAGAATTTCCTCCTTTTCAGCATGCACGAGTACTTCCACTTCTTGTCCGTCTTTCATAAGGCCTGGATTGGTAATAAGTTCTTCGGCAATTGCCGTCTGTTCATAACTTTCACTATCCATGAAGTGATAACCTATGTCATCCTTGTAAAGAAATTGGTGTGGTCTTCTCTCAATTCTGGCTGTTGTCACCTTATGTCCTGCTGTGAATGTATTATCAACGACCTTACCGGTACGTATACTTTTTAGCTTAGTCCTAACAAATGCGGGGCCTTTTCCGGGTTTCACATGCTGAAACTCTACGATGCTGTAGATGTCGTGATTGTACTCTATACACAATCCATTTTTAAAATCGGCAGTACTGGCCATTTAGTAAAATTTGATCTAAGTTATTAATACATTCAGAAAAATCAACTCTAGCTATTGTAAGCCCATTTCAAGTAGATTGCTCCCCAAGTGAAACCGCCTCCAAAAGCCGCTAAAACTAAGTTATCTCCCTTTTTCAATTGCTTTTCGTAATCCCAAAGTAATAAAGGAATTGTACCTGCGGTGGTATTTCCGTATTTCTCAATATTCATCATCACTTTGTTGTCTGTCACTCCCATTCTATTGGCCGTAGCATCCACAATGCGCTTGTTAGCCTGGTGCGGAACCAGCCAGTCGACGTCATCGGCAGATAAATTATTGCGCTCCATAATTTTAGCTGCATAATCAGCCATGTTGGTAACAGCAAATTTAAAAACCGTAGCTCCATCCTGTCGGGCGTAATGCCACATGTTATCAACAGTTTCGTGCGTTGCAGGATAGCGGCTGCCTCCTGCTTTCATATTAAGGAATTCTGCACCAGCTCCGTCGCTTTTGTGGATAGAATCAATGATTCCGGTTTCTTCTTCGGTGGGTTCTAAAAGTACAGCTCCTGCGCCGTCGCCAAAGATGATACAGGTAGTTCTGTCTTTATAATCAATAATTGAAGACATTTTGTCTGCTCCAATTACTATCACCTTTTTATATAAACCTGTTTCGACAAATTGACTTGCCGTAGTTAGGGCGTATAGAAAACCTGAACAAGCCGCTGAAATGTCGTAACTAAAGGCATTTACCGCCCCAACACCTGCAGATATCACATTGGCGGTAGAAGGGAAGGTCATATCAGGCGTGACTGTTGCGCAGATAATCAATTCAATATCTTCTGCATTGGTATTCGTTTTTTTTAGCAAGCCTTTTACAGCTTTGATACCCATTACACTTGTACCTTTACCTTCTCCCTTTAAAATTCTTCTTTCTTTTATTCCAGTGCGGCTGGTGATCCATTCATCGCTGGTTTCCACCATAGTTTCCAGCTCCTGGTTGGTGAGAACGTAATCAGGTACGTAACCTTCAACACCAGTAATAGCGGCTCTTGTTTTAGCCATAATAAGCTACGCTTTTAATTCTTCTTTGATTTTTAGATGGATGTTTGATTCAGCCATTTTCACAGAGAGTAAAACCATATTCTTAATAGCTTGTGCACTTGACACTCCGTGACCGATCACTACATTTCCATTAATGCCTAAAATAGGACTTCCTCCGATTTCTTCGTAATTAAATCGGTTAAAATAAGGATCATTTATTTTCCTGGCTTGGATCATATCAAAAAATGATTCTGCCATTTTTAGGATCACATTGCCAGTGAAACCGTCACAAACGATTACATCGGCCTTGTCATTAAACAGGTCTCTGCCTTCAATATTGCCGATAAATTTAAGCTTATTGCCAATTTTAAAAAGTTGATGTGCCGCTTGGGTCAGCAGCGTCCCTTTCTGTTCTTCTTCACCGAGGTTCATCAGGCCAACTTTTGGGGTATTAATTCCAAAAACGTGCTTTGAATAAAGCGCTCCAATCTGACCGAATTGATAAAGTACATCAGGTTTACAGTCAGCATTGGCCCCAACATCCATGATTACACCAAAGCCGCCAGCTTCTTTAGGTACAAACCCTGCTATACCAGGGCGAATGATACCCTCAATCGCTTTTATTGTGAACATGGCGCCAACGTGCATGGCCCCCGTGTTACCTGCTCCACAGAAAGCTTGTACCTGTCCCGATTTCAGAAGGCCGTAACCAATCGGTATACTTGCATTAGGTTTAGTAGAAAATGCTTTAGTAGGATGTTCACCCATCTGGATGACATTATCCGCATGAATAATTTGTATGTTGTCAACTTTGATCTGAAACTTTTCAAGTTTTTGCTGAATAAGTTTCTGTTGACCAATAAGTACTAGACTACACCCTTCAGGCAATTCAGAGCTGGCAAGCCCTGCACCCTGAATGACCGAGTCAGGGGCAAAGTCACCCCCCATTGCATCTAATGCAATTTTCACGATGGACTACCCTTAAGCTAGTACCTCTTTCTCCATTACTACTTTACCCTTATAATAGAGTTTGCCTTCATGCCAAAAAGCGCGATGTGGTAGATGGAATTCGCCCGTAGTAGGGCAAATAGCTAGATTTTTAGCTGCTGCCTTTACATGAGTCCTTCTCTTATCTCTTCTTGATTTTGATATCTTTCTTTTAGGATGAGCCATTATTATAACTTTTTATGTCCTTGTATTTTTACTTTTTTAATTTCTTCAACTGTTCCCATCTCGGATCTGAATCCTCCGGGGTATTTTCATTAAACGATGAATATATAAGTTCATCCTCACCTGAATCTTCCCCATACTTTGGATGTAACTTCTTCATTGGGATATATATATGAATAAATTCATATATATATTGTGCCAAATCCAAGCGTTGGGTATCCCTGTGAATCATTACAATATTATCATCCAACTCGATATCTTCTTCTCCAAATTTGAAGATCAGATCTTCTAGCTTTCTAATGTCAAAGTAGAATGCTTCTAAGCTACGATCGCATTCTAATTTAACTGTCACATCTATTTTGAAAAGAATACTAATAAAAGTCTCCTTTTTATTTAATTCAATGTTGATTTCACCAGTCCCTTCTTCTATCTCACTTTCTTGCCTTTCAGCAAAGAAAGCATCGCTAATATTGAACTCGTAGTGATGTTCTCCATTACTAAGTTTAAAAATGTCAATTTTAAACTCTCCCGATTCCCGCATAACACTCCTCAAAATTGAGTTTGCAAACTTAAGAAGATAATTCGAAATAAGTAACTTAGAATAAAATAATGATGCCTAGGCGTACTCTTTGAAAACGCTATTTTTCAATTCAACTATATCTAATTGATAAATCGAATCCTTAAGGAACTCTACCACATCCTTTCTGAACCCTAGCTTGATCGCTATGTCTTTGCAAAAGACCAGCTCGTTTTCAAAGATTTTTTTATCTGCTAACATCAGGTCAATTAGGTTGTATAGATAGTCAAATCGCTGATCATCTGAAAGTGCACCTAGTGTGCCGATAGGCTCCGGGTTTCTTATTAACTCTTTAACTTCATCTTGAGGAAACTTTCTCTGTTTCGCTAAATCGAAAATGCGCTGCCTTTCCAGAGGGGAAAAGTGCTTATCTACTTCAGCCAATTGTATGAGAATGTTAAGTTGCTTCCGTGTTACAATATCCATTATCTGTTCAAGATGATCTTAAATTTAACTTTTTTGTTTTGTTCAGCATAATGCCAAGCAAGACTTTCAATGTTTAAACGTAAAAACTATTCAAACGGTCAATTTTGGCTTTCCTTTCTATTCTTGTGAATGTCATAAGCCATCATTAAGGCGCTACGCATTGATGATTCGTCCGCGATTCCTTTGCCAGCAATACTGTATGCTGTGCCATGGTCAGGTGAAGTACGGATAATCGGAAGGCCTGCCGTATAGTTTACTCCAGATTGAAAAGCTATTGTTTTAAACGGAATAAGCCCTTGGTCATGATACATGGCCATTATGCCGTCAAATTTTTTGAACTCGCCTCTGCCAAAGAAGCCATCAGCCGGGAACGGACCAAAAACAAGGTGACCATTATCCTTGAAACCTGTGACTACCGGACGAATCAGTTCATTTTCTTCGCTACCCAAAAGCCCTTCTTCTCCGGCGTGGGGATTCATTCCTAAGACTGCTACCTTAGGTTTGCCAAGACCAAAGTCTTTTTTAAGCGTATTAATCAGAATATGAATTTTGCTTTTCAAAAGTTCTTTTGTAAGACTACCGGATATCTGATTCAGCGGTATATGTCCTGTTGCTACTCCTATTCTTAGTTTTTCGCTTACCATCAACATTAAACTATCTTTTTGGTCAGCTATACTGGTGAAAAACTCGGTATGCCCGGGAAAGTTGAAATCCTCGGACTGGATATTATTTTTGTTAATTGGAGCGGTAACTACCGCATCAATTATGCCCTCTTTTAAATCCTTGGTTACTTTTTTTAATGCTGCCAGTGCAGCTTTACCGGCGTTTTTTCGATCTGACCCAGCCTCAATCTCAATCATTTCCTGCCAGCAATTGACTACATTAGTTTTCTTTGGATTTAAACCTTGTTCCCCTTTTACCTGGCTATACTGAAAATCCTCAAGATGAAGTGCCTTTCTATAGTAAGATAAAACCTTGGTTGAGCCATAAACAACAGGTGTGATGAATTTCGTTAGCCGATTATCACGGAGCGCCTTGATGATAACCTCTGGTCCGATACCATTTACATCACCGATGGTTATTCCTATTTTCGGAGTTTTACTTACCACTGATTCGCTCATTATTTTTCTATATTTACTATTTAGTGACCACGTTTGTTACGCTGCAAAAATTGAAAGTTACATCATTCTTTATTTATCAGAAACATGGTCAAAGCCAAAAAATATTTAGGTCAGCATTTCCTCAAAGACGAATCTATTGCTTTACGAATAGTTGAATCCTTGCGGTCCATGGATCAGGCCATTCTTGAAATTGGTCCTGGTACCGGTGTACTCAGTAAGTTCTTGTTTGAAAGGGTCGATGAACTTTTTCTTTTAGATGTGGATACAGAATCCATCCGATTCCTTTTAAAAAGCTATCCTCAGTATGCAGATAGGATTATCGAAGGTGATTTCCTTAAAAATGAATTATCTTTTTTACCTGCTAACTATGCTGTTATAGGCAACTTTCCATATAACATATCTTCTCAAATTTTTTTTAAAATACTTGAGCAGCGACACTGCGTAGATGAAGTAGTTTGCATGCTGCAAAAAGAAGTGGCAGCGAGGTTGTGTTCTCCTCCGGGAAATAAGCAATACGGTATTCTGAGTGTATTGCTACAGGCATTCTATGATTTGGAATATATGTTCGATGTCACTCCAGATGTTTTTGACCCTCCACCAAAGGTGTTTTCCGGTGTTATTCGCATGAAAAGAAATGCAAACAAAGATCTAGAGTGCGATTATTCGGTATTCAAAACAGTAGTCAAACAAGGATTTCAAAATAGGAGGAAAACATTGCGCAACGCTTTAAAACCTCTAAGTTTGCCAGTTAAAATTTCTGAACTTGAGATTTTAAACAGACGGGCGGAAACGCTTTCTTACCAGGAGTTTATAGGTTTAGCTAAACTAGTGGAGCGTTGGAAGAATTAATGCCATTTGAACTTTCGATAGAGTTTCGTGAACGATTTCAATTAGCCGTTCAGGATAACGACGATGTCTTCATCAATGAAAGTCTTTCAGGAGTTAAGCCTGCTGATATTTCTGCTTTACTTGAAGAGTTCGACTCCTACGAATCTAAATATGTTATTGATATTCTCTCTCCGGATGACAGAGCTGAAATTATCAATGGACTTGAACCCGATACTCGAGAAAAGTTTCTAAAGTTATTCTCACATGAAGAGCTTACATCTGTCATTGTTAACCTTGACTCTGATGATGCGGTAGACTTGTTGAACGAGCTTCCTTTAGTTGACAGGGAGAAGGTAATTGCCGGACTTGATAATAGCGAAAAAGAGGCAAATATACTGGACTTGCTACGCTATGACGAAGATGTGGCCGGCGGCCTTATGGCCAAAGAACTCATTAAAGCCAATCATAATTGGACTGTAGTTCAGTGTATTGAAGAAATTAGAAGGCAGGCAGAAAATGTTCAAAAAGTTTATTCTGTTTATGTGGTGAATGATCACGATATCCTTTTAGGCCGAGTGTCCTTAAAAAGAATCATTTTGGCTAACGACCATACTAAAATTGGAGACATCTATGAGTCTGATCAGATTTCGGTAGAAACTTTTGTTTCCGAAGAGGAGGTAGCTCAGCTTATGAGGAAGTATGACTTAGATGCTATTCCGGTGGTTAATGTACAAGGTAAACTTATGGGAAGAATTACCATTGATGACATTGTTGATGTCATTACCGAATTGGCTGAAGAAGAACGTAATGCCATGGCCGGTATTACGGAAGATGTTGAGGAGGATGACAGCGTCTGGATGTTGACCAGGGCCCGTCTTCCCTGGCTTATAGTTGGGGTCTTTGGAGGTTTTATAAGTGCAAAGTTTATTGGCGTTTTCGAAGAAGATCTGATGAGAATAACGGCTATTGCTTTTTTTATCCCGCTTATTCAGGCTACAGGTGGCAATGTGGGAATTCAGTCTTCATCGATAGTGGTTCAGAGTTTGGCAAACCCATCTGTGTTTAGTGATAATTTGTTTAATAGGTTATTCAAGGTTCTTCTTGTTGCCATGTTAAATGGACTGGTGCTCTCCTTGATGGTTTATGGATTTAATATAATAACCGGGGGTACTGGAGATTTGGCCACTGTAGTTTCGCTGGCACTTTTTGGTGTTGTTATTATTGCCTCATTCTTGGGTACCTTAACCCCGTTAATCTTAGATAAATTTGGTTTTAACCCTGCCCTTGCATCCGGGCCTTTCATCACCACTTTGAATGACTTGCTTGGATTAGCGGTATATTTTTACACGATTCATTTAATTTTATGATGAAGTGTCTGATAGTAGATAATATGCATGAAAGCATATTACCAATGCTTCAAGAGATTAATCTAGATGCAGATTATCGCCCCGAAATAACGCGTAAAGGGGTACTGGAAATTATTAAACAATATCAAGGGCTAATAATAAGGAGTAAAACAGTAGTTGATCAGGAATTCATCGATCAAGCCGTCAACCTAAAATTTATTGCGAGAGCTGGTGCTGGCATAGATAAACTTGATATCCAAGCTATCGAAAAAGCTGGAATAGGAGTTTTAAATGCCCCGGAAGGGAATCGAAATGCTGTAGCGGAGCATGTAATGGGAATGGTACTCTCAATGGCTAACAACTTGAACAAATCTGATAAGGAGATAAGAGCAGGCATCTGGGATCGCGAAGGAAACCGTGGTTGGGAGCTTTTGGGAAAGACTGTCGGATTATTGGGCTATGGCTTTATGGGCATGGAAGTAGCCCGAAAAATGAAGCTTATGGGCTGTAATGTTTTAGCATATGACAAGTATAAAAGCTCATTTTCAGATGAAAATGTACAAGAAGTTTCTATGTCAGAAATTTATTCGGAGGCAGATATCTTTAGTATACATGTACCGCTAACATCTGAAACAAAGGGACTGGTTAACGCCGATTACCTAACAAGGTTCAAAAAACCTATATATGTGGTGAATACAGCTCGGGGAGAGATCTTGGTTCTTCATGATCTTTTGCAACTGCTCAAAAATGGGAATATACAAGGAGCTGCTTTAGATGTTTTGGAAAATGAAAAGATTATACATCTACCGGAAAATCAACGAATAACTTTTGAAAAATTGATTAAATCAGAAAAAATTCTGTTTTCCCCACATGTAGCAGGCTGGACTTTTGAGTCTTACATAGGCATTAATGAGACTTTAAAGAAAAAAATACAAAAGTATATTGCGGCGATTAATAGCTAATTATTCATGTCACCAGAACAAAGAACCCTTAAGAGTTTCATTTTTATTCTCAATTTCACTAATATCGTTATCACGACTTTTTTTTAAGTGTAAGTATTTAGATGTTTTTTAATAATCAGTACAATAAATTAAGGGACTATGTGAACTCAATTATTGAGAAGCCAATTTTAACTTCCTCAATAGTTTTGGGCGTACTAACAGTAATTGTATTAGCCCTTAGTTTTAAATACTACTTACAGGATTTTGACACTTTTTTTGGGCAAGTGCTAGCTGAAGCCCATGGAATGCTTTTCGATATTGCGGTTATCGGTATTTTGATATTTTGGTTAAATAAAAATGGCGAGGTAAGACAGCGTATTCGCACATATAGAGATGAGATCGATGACTTTAGACTTTGGGAGTCTGAAGAAGCTGCGTTTCGTACAGTAGGAAATATAAAGAGGTTAAACAGGCACAAAATCAATGAAATCAACCTGGTGAACTGTCATTTATCAAGAACTAACCTAAACTATGTAAATCTTAAAGGGTCGAATTTAAATTCTTCTGACGTAAGCAATGCTTTCCTAATAGAGACTAACCTGGAAAATACACGTCTGAACCAAACTAATTTGGAGAACTCCAACCTCAATCAGGCACTTTTAATGGGGGCATATGCAAGTGGAGCAAATTTTAAGGACGCTTATTTAATTAAGGCCCAACTACAAAATGCATTCTTGATTAAGACGGATTTTTCGAATGCATTTTTGATGGAGGCTGATCTTACTGGCTGTTACCTCACGGGCGCTGATTTTAACAATGCCAGCTTATACAAAGCCGACCTGAGAGGCGCCAAAGGACTTACCATAGAACAACTGACTAAGGCCAAAACACTTTATCTTGCAAAGTTTGATGAAGACATACTTGCACAGATAAAATCTGATATTCCCGAGTTGGTTGGAAAGTAATTCATTTGTGATTATTCAAGATTAATCTACCTTTGCCTTCTTAAATCAATGATTTTACCAAAAACGGTTGCAATGTTGTGGCCGTTCTTTGTTTTTATAGAGTAGTAGAGAAAAGGATTATGAGCAACGTAGCGTATTACACAAAAGAAGGGTTAGACAAGCTTAAGGGTGAATTAAATGATCTGAAAACGAGAGGCCGGGCTGACATAGCAAAACAGATTGCTGAGGCTCGCGATAAAGGTGATCTTAGTGAAAATGCTGAATATGATGCCGCAAAAGACGCTCAAGGCCACCTTGAAGCTAAAATTGCACAACTTGAAGAAGTAGTCGGTAACGCTAGAGTAATAGATGAGAATTCGATTGATACCTCGAAGGTATCCATTCTGTCAAAAGTTAAAATAAAAAATAAGAAAAACGGAGCCTCTTTTACTTACACGCTGGTTTCTGAAGAGGAAGCCGACTTAAAGGCTAGTAAAATATCTGTACAGTCCCCTATAGGCAAGGGTTTATTAGGGAAAAAGGCGGGTGACTCGGCTAAAATAAAAACCCCAGGTGGAGAAATTGAATTTGAAATTCTTGATATATCACTTTAATGCCTTCAATATTTACACGCATAATAAACCGTGAAATACCTGGTCATATTTTGGCTGAAGATGACCAACATATCGCATTTCTCGATATTAATCCGTTGGCAGTTGGTCACTGTCTTGTTGTACCCAAAAGGGAAGTGGACTATGTTTTTGATTTGGAGGATGATGAGTTAGCTAACTTGAATTTATTCGCGAAAAGGGTAGCTAAAGCTATTGAACTAGCCGTACCTTGTCTGCGCATAGGTGTGGCAATTATCGGACTGGAAGTGCCTCATACTCATATTCACCTGGTGCCGCTTAATACCATGGATGATATAGACTTTTCACGCCCTAAGCTCAACCCGTCTGAGGATGAACTTTCAGAAGTAGCGCAAAAAATTAGAAAAGCTCTATAAAAAATCTATATCCACGTTGTACGGGAACTTCATTAGCATCTGAAGTCCTTCTTCTACCTTTAAGTCCTCAAATAGGATTCTATATAGTACCTCGGTAATAGGTACTGTTACCTTGTGAGAGTTAGCATATAGTTTGGCTATTTGCACGGTATTTACTCCTTCTGCTACTTCTTCCATAGTTTCAAGTATTGTGTTGAGACTATCGCCTTTGGCAAGTCGGTATCCAACCGTGAAGTTTCGGCTCATAGTACTATTGGAGGTGGTCACCAAATCTCCTATGCCAGCTACGCCAAGGAAGGCGGGTACATTTCCACCCATGGCCTTTCCCAGGTGAATCATTTCTACCATACCACGACTGATCAGAAGTCCCTTGGCATTTTCTCCTAGGCCCAATCCGCTAAGCGCCCCGGAAGCTATCGCGATGATATTTTTCAGAACTCCTGCCAGTTCAATACCAATTAGATCTTTGTTTCCATATACCTGAAAATAATCGTTGCGAAGTAGGTTGATGCCCTGAGTGATCACCTCATCATAATGGCTTGCTACCACAGTGGCAGCTGGTTGGTTAGCACTCATCTCTTTTGCGATGTTTGGCCCTGCCAGGCATCCTATCCTAACTACTACGCTTTCATCCATAATCACCTCACTCATGGTCATTACGTTCTCTCGATCAATAGAGGTGATTGTATTGAGGTCCTTATTGCCTGGCAATAAAATGTCCAAACCTTTAGTGCCATGGATCAGGATATGATACGGATACAGGTAAGGCGAAAGCTGCTGCAGTACACTTCTGAAAGCAGACGAAGGAACAATGGGGAATATAACATCACATAGATTGGCAAGGTAACTGATATCTCCCGTGGGAGTAATATTTTTATGGATTGATTTATCCCTGTGTACCCTGGTTTCCGCAATACTTTTTACCATTCCAGGGTCTCTGGAAAATAGCAGTACTTCGGTTTTTTCTGCTAGAATGTTTGCTATAGCCGTACCAAAACTTCCGGCACCTATAACCCCAACCGGCCTATTAGAATTCTTTTTCGAGATCATATCCGTCCATTCGATTGTGATAGTAGTACAGCGTATTTAAATCCTGCGTGGTAATTTTCCCTTCTTTGGATAACAGTAGAGGACGTTTTGAATGATACATTCCTACATTAGTAATACCTGTTAAAATAACTTCGTCGGGGTTGCCTTTTAAATGGCCGGCGACTTCTACTTTGTTCGCTTTTTTGAGCTTAAAGATACACTCTCGAATCTCTATAAAAGTTTCTCTGAAATCAGCATAATCAATGACCAGTTCTTCCTCGGGCAGCCTCAGGAAATCATATAGATCCAATTTGTAATATTGCCTTTTCCAAAGATTGAAAGCAGTAAATGCTACCAAATGACTGGCGAAAACACGATTAATTCTGTGAAACTCTCTTACAATAATTTCACTGAGTTTTCTTGTGTATTCTTGGTCCCTTTGTTCGTCAACGGCTATTTCACCATTAGAGACAAAATAGTGCCTCGTATTAATTATTCTACCTTTGGTATCTATACTGTTTCCATCGCCATCGACATAATTTCCCAATAAATCCATACCATGACCAATGGATACGGATATATTTGAACCCTTTGTGAAGAATTTCACTAAGAACTTCACCATCTTATAGGAGGTCGAGTACTCGTCGTTTTCTACATAGTACCTTTCCTGACCCTTTATACTTAAGTAGTTCTTGATAAGGTTTGGGGCCTCCAGAACGAAGTTATAGTTGATAGTAACCGGTACTACAAATATTTTTCTTCCATCATTATTTGGATGTCGGGTAAAAATAGATCGCTGAGCTTCCATGGCAGTTCCCAGAAGCCCAAGCTTCAGACTGTTTTCTATCTTCCCTGATCTCGACCTTGTGCCTCCAGGAAAAAAAAGGCTGTGCGCCCCTTCTTCAATCGCCACTTTAGAATAAGTTTTAAGCGTCTCAAGGTAGATTGGATTCTTTTTTCGCCTGTCTACTTTATAAGCTCCTAGACTCTCCATGAAATAGGCCAGAATCCTAATATTAAAAAGATTCAGGCCGGCGCCATAAATGAAAGCCGGAAGACCCAAAACATGTATTATCCAACCAATGAGAATAGAATCTAAGTTGCTGAAATGGGTAGGTACCATAACAACGGTGCCTAGTTTTGCTAATTTCCGAAGTTGCTTTGCCTTGCCTTTAATCTGAATTTTATCATTAAGTGTGTACTGGTTTTTGAATATAGCTTTAAAACCCCCGATTCTTGTGGCATTTAACAACCGCTTAAATCCAAATTTTATGATTTCCCTTGCTAACTTATACCGGCTTTTTTTGAAGTTACCGGCTATTTCATTGGCATACCTGGAAATAATTCTTCTAAGTATTTCCTCTTCCTTACTGCTGGCATCTTTACTTCCTACAAGATCTACTAGTTCGTGCTTGATTTTATTCCAAAAAGAATAATCATCCTCAGGGTCAACCGCCCAGGGGTTTTTTTTAATCCTTAGTTTTTCGAGATAAAGTGTGGTTTCTAATTCTTCTCTCAAACTATGTCCACGCTGAACTTTGATCAGTTTTTGAAAAGCCTCTTCAGAAATTTGTTCAATAAGCTGTTTCCTATTGTTGCTTAGGCGTACAACAGGCCATTCCTGTGTGCCTGCCAATATGGGTTTGTATATTTTTTGTTTGCCCTCCTGATTAGACTTCATCGCCACCAAATATAGTAGAAAGAATTAACTAGGTGGGTTCCTTTCAGAGCGGTAATGGGTGAGGAAATCTTTTCTAACGGGGCCGATAAGATAGGGCGCCAACGTTCCATCGGGTTTTTCCCGGTAAGTGACTTGGGCGTCTGCGGAGAGAGGTTCCAGAACAAAGATATTTTCCCCAATTAGCTCTTCAGCATTTTCTTTTAGTTCAATGCCGTTTTTGAAATCAATTACTTCGTTTCTGTCCTCAAACAACTCCTCGTCGCATTCGAGATAGAATCTTGGTTCACCTTTTTGATGCTTGATTTTAGCAGTGAAGTCTACAAAGGCCTTTAGGTTTACGCTCGGTGGGTTAATAAAAAAGTCATATTCTTTAATAGATGTAGTAATGGATAGCGTATTTCTCCCTTCAAGTCCATAGTAAACCAAAAGAGCTCCTGCCATAAATGAGACTAGCATCGTCCATACATGGAGCAAGTCATTAATTAAAGCGATTAGGGATAGTGGCGTTATAATACCGCCAAGGATTAAGGGCAACAATAGAAGCTTCTTTTTAAAAGAAAACCCTGACACATGAGACAGTTCGAATTTGTGAATTCGACCATTAATATTGATAAACAGCTTTTTAAAAGATAGGTAGCATACTTTATTAATAGAACCCTGCTCAAGTGGGCACTCTGCTATAATAGGTTCATTGTCGATGACCATATTCTTATTTCATTGCCTTTTGTAAATCGGCGTTCATATTTCTGAATCGCTCCGCTGCGCTTTGAATGAAATCTTCTGAAATAATGGCTTCTACCTCTTCTAAATTCATTACATCGAATTCATCTACCTTAAAAGTCTGCTCAAGGTTATCTTGCTCCAGTTTGATGATGTATTTACCGTTCCATTGGAAAAAGGATATTCTGCAAAGCCGATGTTGAATCTCTTTAATGACACGCATTTCGTAATTAGTTAAGCATGATTTTTGTTCATGAATAGAAAGAATTCAAGGTATATGTAACTAATTCTTTAATTTTAATGTTCAATACTAGCGCAAAGAAAATTCAAAGATCAGCATTGAAAACCAAAAAAAATATTTCTGGGTTAAAGGTTTTGTTCGCCTTGGTTATGGCTGTTATGACATCTTTTGCTAATGAAGTTTATGCCACCCACCTTCGTGCGGGTGAAATCATTGCCAGACGGGTAAATTGCCAGGCCAGAACGTTTGAGATAACAATAATTGTATATACAGATACAGGCTCCGAGGTTAGATTTGGAGAAGGTGTTTTAGACTTTGGCGATGGGTCGGATCCATTTGTTCTACCCATTATTGAAAATGGGATTGCTTCACGATTATTACCAAATGGCACTCTTGATAATCAACCCATAGATATTGACGGTTTAGGAAATGAAGTTTCTTCTGCATCCTTTACCATAGAACATACATACGCCTCTGCGTTACCTTTTTATACTATAGGTTATACCGAGCCAAACCGAAATGAAGGTATTTTAAATGTTGACAATTCCGTAAATACCACTTTTCATCTGGAGACTCAAATTAGTTTAGACGCTTCCTTAGGGTGTAATAATTCACCGGTCCTTCTAATACCTCCTATTGATAGGGCCTGCCCCGGTGTCGCCTTCTTTCATAATCCGGGAGCTTTCGATCCTGATGGCGATAGTTTGGCTTTTGAGATCGTTATCCCTAAGAAAGATGCTGAAAGTAATGTAGATGGCTACGAGCCCGTGAACGACCCTATGTTTTACGAAAATTTTGGACAAGGAAACGAAGCTCAGAATGGTGAGCCTGAATTTGAAATTGATCCTATAACAGGGGAAGTACGTTGGGATGCTCCCGGACGTCAGGGCGAATACAATATAGCGTTTATAGTACAAGAGTTTAGATTTCGGTTCGGGGCCTGGAGGCCACTTGGCTTTGTTCGTAGAGATATGCAGATTATTGTTGAAGACTGCGATAACGACAGACCTGAATTAGAGCAGCTACCTGATTTATGCGTGGAAGCAGGAACTCAAATAGACCAATTGATTAATGGCATGGATCCTAACAGTGACAATATAGTTATAGAAATGTCATCTCAGGTTGAAGAATTTGGAGCTGTTTTATTGGAAGACGGGGATACCTTGAGCTCACCGGCTCAAGTACGTTTTCTATGGGATACGGAGTGTGCCGATATTAGAGATCAACCCTATCAAGTGGTTTTCAAGATCACAGATTTACCAGACGAAGGGCCGAAATTGGTAAGTTTTATGACCTGGAATATTACTGTTGTTGGCCCACCCCCAGTTTGGCTTCCTAATGCTGATTCACTATTTCAGGAAGGACAAGCCTTAAGATTAAACTGGGAAAGCTATGAATGTCAAAATGCAGAAGAAATCCAGGTTTGGCGAAGAGTCGATACAAATCCTTATGTTCCTGAGGAATGCGAGACCGGGATACGCGAAAATGCCGGGTATGAGTTGATAGCTACCCTTCCGGATAATATTAGTACCTACCGTGATGAAGACCTTGATGCTGCCGCTAGATATTGCTATCGATTGGTAGCAGTTTTCCCCGATCCGCCAGGTGGTGTAAGTGTAGTTTCTGAGGAGCGTTGTTTTTCATTTGTGCCCGCCGAAGAGCCAGTAATTACTCACGTTTCCGTAGAAACCACCAGCGATACTAATGGCGAAATCACTGTTGCTTGGCACGCTCCTTTGGACAGTGGTACGCTTTCTCCTCCATTTACCTATCGTATTGAAAGAGCAGAAGGTTTTACCGGAAATAGTAACCTTACATTGGTTGATGAAATTGAGGTGAATATACTTGATACTTCAGTCGATAGTATTGGTTATCGCGATACAGGCCTAAATACCTTGGATCAGGTTTACAATTACAGAATAACGTTGGTTGATCCTAATAATTCTACGGATGATCTGGTGTCAGCAACAGCCTCAAGTGTTCGGCTAGAGCCTACACCGCAATTCGGCCAAATACAACTGAACTGGGAAGCAGATGTGCCATGGTCTAATACTATCGCTGTTCCACCACCTCCTGGCACCGAACATCTAATTTACCGAGGGTTGGAAGGACAATTGGATGATGAGCTAACATTTTTGGCCAGGGTTGATGTCAATCAATTCGGATTTGAATTTATAGATTCCGTTGGTTTAAATGATGATCAGATTTATTGTTATCGCGTATTAACACGTGGCACTTACGGGAACCCTGAGATTCAGGGACCTTTATTAAGGCCTTTAGTGAACTTTTCACAAACAGTATGCGCACAACCCAGCGATTCTATACCACCCTGTGCTCCGACATTAGTTTTAGATGGTCGAGATTGTGAGCAATATCTAAGTACGAATACCTGTTCTAATAGTAATTTCCAAAATGAACTGACCTGGACTACAGAGTTTTCAGATGAGTGTCAAAATGATGTGCGCGAGTATATTATTGAATATGCGCCCACTACACAAAGTGAATTTAGTGTAATTGGTACAGCCAGAAATGAGAGATTTTTACATGAGAATTTAATATCCTTCAAAGGTTGCTACAGGGTAAGGGCGGTAGATAGGTCAGGTAATTCAAGTGAATACAGTAATGTTTTTTGTGTAGATAACTGCCCGTATTATGAACTACCAAACGTTTTTACCCCGAACTCCGATGGATGTAATGATCAGTTCAGAGCCTACAGCGATACAAATGTTAACGGTGAAGACGGACCTATCGGTGTGTGCGGGGTTGTAGATGCTACAAAATGTGCACGGTTCGTTGAGTCGGTAGAATTTACTGTTTATAATCGATGGGGTAATCCTGTTTATACCTATACGGGTAGACGAGGAACAGAGAATAGTATTTTAATTAATTGGGACGGCCGTGGGGACAATGGAAACGAGTTAGCTGCGGGAGTTTACTACTACCTTGCTAAAGTGACTTTTGATGTAGTTGATCCAAATACTGCCGTTCAAGACATAAAAGGATGGGTTCAAATTCTAAAATAGAAAAGGACATTATTCTGTTTGACGGAGTCTGTAACCTCTGCAATGGTGCCGTCAACTTTGTGATTGACCGGGATGAGAAGGGGCAATTTAGGTTCGCAGCGCTTCAATCTGAATTTGCTAAAGAGAAACTTTCCGGTACTACTATTGATTCAGATAAATTAGATACTATAGTACTTTTACAAAGCGATGGTAGCGTTAAATCTAAAAGTTCCGCGGCGTTGCATATTGCTCGAAAATTAAATGGCCTTTGGCCGGCTTTATACTTATTCATTATTCTTCCTAAGTTTTTTAGAGACTGGGTTTATAACATCGTGGCAAGAAATAGATATCGCTGGTTTGGAAGAACTGACCAGTGCAGAATGCCTTCTCCTGAGCTTACTAAGAGGTTTATTCTCGACGCTTAATACCTTTTTGTCAATAGGGTAGACAAGTCTTATTTTCGCAGAATAACTTTAATCACGTAAATATGACAGCCTACATTTTCCCAGGTCAAGGCGCCCAATTTTCAGGCATGGGCAAAGACTTGTATCATACTTCTGCTGAAGCAAAGGGTTACTTTGAAAAAGCTAATGTCATTCTTGGGTTTGAGATAACCGAAATCATGTTTGAGGGAACTGCTGAGCAGTTGAAAGAAACAAAGGTTACTCAACCGGCTGTTTTTCTGCATTCGGTGATACTGGCCTTAACCACTGATAATTTTAACCCGGATATGGTTGCTGGTCATTCGTTAGGAGAGTTTTCGGCACTTGTTGCGAACAAGACGCTGGCTTTTGAAGATGCCTTAACGCTGGTATCCAAGCGGGCGCAAGCCATGCAAAAAGCTTGTGAAACTAACCCATCCACAATGGCAGCGATCCTTGGTTTAGCTGATGAGAAAGTAGAAGAAGTTTGCGCTAGCATTGATGAAGTCGTGGTAGCGGCGAATTATAACTGCCCAGGCCAGCTAGTAATTTCAGGTTCAAATGAGGGTATTGTTATTGCTTGTGAGAAAATGAAAGAAGCCGGAGCAAAGCGAGCGCTGCCCTTGCCGGTAGGTGGCGCTTTCCACTCACCTTTGATGGAGCCTGCGAGAGAGGAATTGGCCGAGGCAATACAAAGCACCAGTTTTTCAAAACCCATATGCCCTGTCTATCAAAATGTAAACGCCCAACCTTCATCAGATATTGAAACGATTAAAAGTAACCTGATCTCGCAACTTACCGCCCCTGTGAGATGGACACAGTCCGTTCAACATATGACTGCCGACGGAGCAACCTCTTTTATTGAATGTGGACCCGGCAAGGTACTCCAGGGCTTGGTAAAGAAAATTTCCCTCAATGTAGAGGTGAGTGGCCTGTAAAGATTAATGATTAATATGAATTAACATGAGATATACTCCTATTACCAGTGAGCTTTTTATTCATAACCGGAAGAGGCTTTCCAAGGAATTAAAGTCAAATGCGATTGCTGTTTTTAATGCAAATGATATAATGCCTACCAATGCGGATGGTACCATGTCATTCAAACAAAATAGTGATTTATACTATTTATCCGGTATTGATCAGGAAGAATCCATTCTGGTTATTTATCCGGACTTTCATGATAAAAAGCTAAGGGAAATGCTTTTTTTGAAGGAAACTAATGAGAATATCGCTATTTGGGAGGGACATAAGTACACCAAGGAAGAGGCACGCGAAGCTTCAGGAATAGAATCGATCTTTTGGCTTACCGAGTTTGATAGAGTATTTAATACGTTGATGGCAGAGGCTGAGTATGTTTATCTCAATACAAATGAGCACATAAGAGCTGTAGTAGAAGTGCAAACAAGAACGGCCAGGTTTTTGGAGTTATGCAAGCAGAGATACCCTTTACATAAGTACGAGCGAGTGGCTCCTGTTATGCACAAACTTCGGGCAATTAAGTCTGATTTAGAGATTGAAACCCTTCAGGAGGCCTGTAACATTACTGAAAAGGGCTTTAGAAGAATACTGCAATTTGTAAAGCCGGGTGTTACCGAGTATGAAATTGAAGCAGAATACATACACGAATTTGTCAGAAATAGGTCAAGGGGGTTCGCTTACACGCCAATAGTAGCTTCTGGATTTAATGCTTGTGTGTTACATTACATTGATAACGCTATGGAGTGCAAGGATGGTGACGTACTCCTTATGGATGTAGGCGCCGAATACGCAAACTACAATGCAGATATGACCCGGTCCATCCCTGTGAATGGTAGGTTTACAGGGCGTCAGCGCGCAGTATATGATGCAGCGCTACGTGTTAAACGTGAGGCCATGAAAATGCTTGTTCCGGGAAATACTATTCCGGAATATCATAAAGAAGTAGGTAAAGTGATGGAAGGTGAGCTCCTTGGTTTAGGTTTGATTGATAAAACTGATATCAAAAATCAGGATGAAAGCAATCCTGCTTATAAAAAGTATTTCATGCACGGTACCTCTCACCACCTTGGCCTGGATGTCCATGACGTTGGTAATGTCTACAGAAAGATGGAGGTAGGAATGGTATTTACCGTCGAACCTGGTATTTATATTAGAGATGAAAATCTTGGAATCCGGCTAGAGAATGATGTAGTTATTACCGAAGAAGGGCTAAATGATCTCATGGTTAATATCCCAATTGAGGCAGAAGAGATAGAGGAATTGATGAATAGCTAATGGATAATGAATCGAGAAATTCGGAAAAGGCACCTGAACCGGTAGGCTTATACCCACACGCCAGAAAGGTGGGAAACCTACTCTTTCTTTCCGGGGTTGGTCCAAGAAAAAGAGGCACAAAAGAAATACCTGGCGTGACTCTGGATAATGAAGGTAATGTCATAGAGTATGATATTGAAGCACAGTGCAGGTCTGTTTTTGAGAATGTAAGAACTATTTTAGAAGATTCGGGGTCAAGCTGGGCTCAGCTTGTTGATGTTACGGTATTCCTCACTAATATGAAGGAGGACTTCGAAAAGTACAATTCAGTATATGCAGAATATTTTAGGGATAACCAGCCTTGTCGAACCACGGTTGAAATAAACGCACTTCCTACACCCATAGCCATTGAATTAAAGTGTGTTGCGGTTATTAATAACTAAGCGCCAGGTAATTTCTATTTGGAGCTATTTTTTGTTTTGGAAATGTCGTTCATCTATAAATAATGCAACTGGGCTATTATTGTGTTGAATGGTAAACTTTCTTTTTGCTTATTTGATTGAACATTCGCTGAACTGAAAAATACGCAGATGAAATCAGATAACAAATTACTATCAGAGCTTCTAAGAAGAGGCGTTGCTCCACTAATGCCTGCTACTGAAGAAGATCAATTTAAAATAAATGCTTTCAAGAAATATTGGAAAGCTTTTAACTCTCTTGAACTTGAGTTATTGTTGAAATCTGCATACGAAGCTAAAGCTGAAAAGCTGCAGGCAGAAATGATAAAATCAGCTTAAACTGCAAAACTTTCTCCGCAGCCGCAAGTCCGTGTTGCATTAGGGTTTATGAACTGAAACCCTTTACCGTTAAGTCCATCTGAAAAATCTAACGTAGTACCCAAGAGGTACAATAAACTTTTTTTATCAACCAATATTTTTACTCCTTTATCTTCGAATACTTCGTCTGTTTCCTCAATTGAAGTGTCAAATTTAAGATCGTACATTAAACCGGAACAACCGCCGCCTTGTACTAAAACGCGAATGTTGTGATTATCGGTTTTTCCTTCAGTATTTCTTATTTCAACTATTCTTTTTTTTGCGTTATCAGTTACACTTATCATCGTTCTATATTTAAGCTACGGGATTTAATACAACACTGAAAACCGTAATCGTGTTCATATCACGACCATAATAAAGTTTGTCCAGGGCATCATATACATTAGTGGCTCTGAAATAAGAGGTGTGTAACTCTTTATCACCTTTAGCTATCCATTGTATCGTGTATGAAGCGTCTTTCTCCTTGTAGTTTTCTACGTATTCCAACATTTTATTTAAGGCATCAACTTTATCGAAACCTTTAACGGAGTGAAACAAGAAAGACTGATTATGTTTAGGATTTATGGTAATGAGATCAAGTTTAACCTTGCCTTCAAATGCTCCATATTCAAAAATTAGAGCATTACTCCGGAGTCCCAAGTGCCCTTTTATTTCTTTTTGGATTTTTGCCGCCTCTACGTGTACATCTGCGGATGAATCAATCATAAACCTGCTAACTTTGTTGTATGAATAAATCTAGGTTAGAACTTTTGGGCCAGCCAAAAAGTTTCAACTTCCATCAAAGTTAACACATAAAGCTAAAAATAACTGAACCATGTTAAAAGTAGAACATATTGGCATAGCCGTTAAGGATCTTAAAAAGTCAAACGAAGTTTTTCAAAAGCTTTTTGGGAAGGAAAACTATAAAGTCGAAACGGTAGAAAGTGAGCAAGTAAGCGCCTCATTTTTCATAATGGGCGACACCAAAATTGAACTTCTAGAATCCACAGGTCCGGATTCGGCTATCGGTAAATACATAGAAAAACGTGGTGAGGGCATTCATCATATTGCCTATGAGGTGGTGGACATCCATCTTGAGATGGAAAGATTAAAAAATGAAGGATTTATCATTTTAAATGAAACTCCAAAAAAAGGCGCAGATAACAAACTTGTATGTTTTCTACATCCAAAAACTACCAATGGCGTACTCGTGGAACTCTGCCAGGAGATCACTACTTATTATTAGCGTACGATTTGAATGTTTTGGGTTTAGTTTTTCCGTATTGAACTGAATTATAATGTTTCAACTTCTTTTTGCCTAGAGAAGTCTTGTACTGTGGGCGTGGTCCACATGAAGTTAATAACATTAAACCAATAACGATAAGTCCAAAAAATAATACACCTACCAGCCTCGCAAATATGTTCATCCTTTTGTGTTTTAGTTAGTTGGTGGATATAGATAGGCTTACTTAAGTTATCGTAACCTGTGAAAAAGGCTATAACGGATATTACGTTACCTTTGCGCGATGAATTGCACTGAACGCCGACTAAAGGTAACGGAAATCATAATGAAATGAGCGAAAAGAGAACTGAAATAAGTGATATAGGTGAGTTTGGGTTGATTGATAAAATCAACACTTCCACTAAAGTCAGGAACGAAAGCACGGTACTGGGTATTGGTGATGACGCTGCATTGATTGACTTGGGCCATAGCTATACTGCAGTTTCAACGGATATGCTTTTAGAAGGTGTACACTTTGATCTTAGCTACATGCCACTGCAACACCTGGGCTATAAAGCAGTAGCTGTAAATGTTTCAGATATTGCGGCTATGAATGCTGTACCTACGCAGGTGACCGTTAATATTGGGATTAGTAATCGATTTTCTATTGAGGCTGTGGAAGTATTTTACCAAGGGGTCCATGCAGCATGTGAGAATTTTAACGTAGATCTTGTGGGCGGTGACACCAGTTCATCTGCTAGTGGTTTTGTGATTTCGGTAACCGCCATTGGCGCTATTGATAAAAATAAAATAGCTAAACGGTCCGGCGCCGGCGAGAATGATATCATCTGTGTTACAGGGGATCTCGGTGGAGCTTATTTAGGACTTCAGGTGCTTGAGCGAGAAAAACAGGTATTTTTAACCAATCCTGAGATGCAGCCCCAGTTAGAAAAGTATAACTACATCGTACAGCGGCAGTTGAAACCAGAGGCTCGAATGGATATTATTCACGAACTGGCGGACCTTAGTGTAGTACCTACTTCCATGATTGATATTTCAGATGGCCTGGGCTCCGAATTACTTCATTTGTCAAAGGCCTCTGGCTTAGGCGTTCAAATCTTTGAAGACAAACTACCCATCGATAAACAAACCTACGACACCGGTCACGAATTGGGAATTGATGCAACCACGGCAGCATTAAATGGTGGTGAAGATTACGAGCTGCTCTTTACCGTCAGTCAGGATGATTATGAAAAACTAAAGCTTCACGCTGATATCCACTTCATTGGTCACATGCACAAAGAATCTAATTCGAGTATAATGCAAACCAAAGGGGGTAATACAGTGCCCGTTACCGCCCAGGGGTGGAATCACTATAAGAACGAGTAAGTCTTCTAGGTAGATGTATTGAATTTTAACCGACAACTATTAGGCTAGTGTATCAACTATATCTTTTACAAATCGTATAGAAATTATATGTTTGTTTAACAAATCGTATAGAAATTAATGAGGAATACTTACTTGGGTGAATTTGAAGAGCTCGTGCTTACCATGGTGGGCATACTTAAAGATGAGGCCTACGGAAACTCCATAGTAATAGAGATCAAGACACAACTGGATAGAAAAGTGAATTTAAGCGGTGTTCATGTTACGCTATATCGTCTGGAAGATAAGGGCCTTGTGAAGTCTTACATGGGAGGCGCTACCAATGAAAGAGGAGGGCGCAGAAAGCGTTATTTCGAGCTTACCTCAGCCGGAATCAAGGCGCTTCAGTCAATACAGGAACAGCGGTTGAAGTTATGGAAACTGGTGCCACAACTTAAATTCACAAGATAGTGCCACAACCTCCTAAAACCGTATCTAACTTACTTTCGAGACTATGTCCGAATTACCTCTGGGAAAGCATTGCAGGGGATTTGGAAGAACAATTCATGGCTGACAATCAAGAGCTTGGATTAGGAGCTGCGAGAAGAAGGTATGCCTGGAACGCCCTGCTCTTTATCCGGCCTGGAATATTACTACGCAACAAACTCAAAATTAACAACACAATAATGATCACTAATTATCTCAAAACGGCAGGTCGGAATATGGCCAAGCGGAAGCTGTTCACCTTTATTAATGCCTTTGGCCTCAGTGTGGCCATTGCTTTCTGTATACTTATTTACCTGTTTGTGAAAGATGAGCAAAGCTTTGATAAACTCCATAGCAATGCGAAAGACATTTATCGTGTTGAAGAATATGCATGGCGAACTTTTCAGACTGAATCGAAAGATCCGTATATGCAGTCAGCTTATCTGCAACTGGCCCTGGCGCCTACTTTGAAAGAGGAACTTTCTGAAGTGAAGTTTGCCACAAGATTTAATGGTGGATGGTCACAGGTCGTTAAATACCAAAACAAGATATTTATAGAGGACATCGCCTTTACGGATAATGATTTTTTCAAAATGTTCTCATTTCCGGTATTAGAGGGGAATTCGGAGCTTTTCTTATTAGAACCCAAGCAGGCAGTTGTAACCAAAAGTATTGCAAAAAAATATTTTGGTGATGAAAGTCCGCTTAATAAGATACTAGCTGTAGACATAAGAGGGGAACAGGACTATGAGATCGTTGGTGTAATGGATGATCCTCCAACGAATTCCAGTTTCAACTTTGATATTCTAATTCCCCAGGAAAATCGACTTTATTATGAAAGAAATATGGTCAATTGGAGCTCTTTTAACAGTCCCACTTTTGTTCAGCTCCACGAAGGTAGCTCTGAGCAGCAGTTGCTCACCAGTCTTATCGATGTAAGAGACAGATACATGAAAGAGAATATGGAGCGTGACAAGGAGGAATACGATATACCCGAAGATGCAATTCAATTTGAATACCGCACGTCGAATTTGTTGGATATACACCTGAATCCCGATGTTAACTGGCATAAAGTCAGTGATCCACAATACTCATTGATCTTGGGTGGGCTTGCTATCCTTATTATAGTCATTGCCTCAATCAATTACATATCTCTGGCGTTGACAACATCGGCCTCTAGACGTCTGGAAGTGGGGGTGCGCAAGTCCATAGGAGCGACTCAAAAGCAACTGATCTATCAGTTTTCTTTTGAGTCAGTGGCCCTGGCGATATTATCAATGGCGTTTGGAGTTATTATTATGATACTTTTTCTACCAACTTTTAATGACTTTACCGGTAAAGGCATCAGATTAGATTCAGGCGTTTGGCTTGAACTATTGGGGTTCAGTTTGGCGATATCGTTGCTTGTAGGACACTTGGCAGGTTGCTACCCCGCCTTTTATCTCTCGGCCTTCAAACCATCCACTGTACTTAAGGGTGGGGCCCGCAAAGTAAAGCCTGGTTTGGCTAAACCGTTGGTGTTTGTTCAGTTTATGTTTTCTTCAGCCCTTATCGTCTCTGCTCTTGTGATGTATGAGCAAATGAACTATGTTACTACCAAAGATCTGGGTTTTGACAAAGAGCAAATACTGGTGGTACCTACGCAATATGGTTGGACCGATGAATCTAACGCGGCTGTCGCTCAAATGAGGAACGCCTTGCAGTCCAACCCGGATATAATCGATGTAGGTGGCGTGAGTAGTAGCTTTAATCGGGGGTGGTCAAGGTATGGATACACGATCAATGAAGAAAATAAAGCCGCTTATGTTTGGGCAGTTGATCCTAATTACATTCCTGCCATTGGAATAGAGATTGTGGAAGGTCGCAATTTTGATCTCACCAATGCTTCGGATTCAGCTGCGCTTATCGTAAATGAAGCTTTGGTGGCCGATATGGGCTGGGAGGACCCACTTCAAGAACACCTTAACTGGAGAGAAGATTCTATTGGACCTGGTTATAAAGTCATCGGTGTGGCAAAGGACTATCATTTTGTTTCACTGCACAGAAATATAGAACCAATGTTCCTCTCAATGAACAAGAATGACGCAGGACATTTAACCACAATGCTTATAAAAATGCGGCCCGGGGACATTTCTCAAACCATTTCAGAAATAGAGGCAACCTACAAAGAACTGCTTCAGGATAAACCTTTTGAATACACCTTTCTGGATGAGGATGTAGATTCACAATACGCTTCTTTTGAACAGTGGATGAAGATCATGTCACTTTCTACCTTATTTGCCATACTGATCTCAGGACTTGGCCTTTTTGGCTTAGCCGGAATAAACGCAGTGAATCGGACAAAAGAAATTGGCATTAGAAAGGTATTTGGCGCACCACTCCTGAATATTTTCGTTATGCTCAATAAACAATTTATCTGGATGGCGGCCATAGCGTTCGTTATAGCCGCTCCACTGGGCGCTTACTTAATAAACGAGTGGTGGCTTTCCGATTTCGAATTTAAGATTGAGTTAGGCTGGAAGGTGTTTGCGCTTACATTTATTGCTGGGTTGCTTGTGACAATCATTACCGTGACTTACCATGGATTTAGAGCGGCCCAGCTAAACCCTGCAGAGACGTTGAAGTATGAGTAATAATTTGGGTTCCTGACTTCCACTACGCTTCATTAGAAATGACGTTCTGCATTTTTGCGTCATTCTTGCGAAGGCAGGAATCTTTAATTAGCTTCTTTCAATACATCTTTAGCCTTCTCCCCAATCACCTCTTGCACACGCTTTTGCTGAATTTTGCTCTCCAGCCAGGAAATAATATCAAAATAGATAAAAGCACGCTTTTCGTAGGGGTTCGTCTGTAGCGGGATGAGCTTATTTAACAGCTTTTTAAACTCAGGTATCAGGTCTTCCTCTGTGAACTCGCCAGCTAGTTTTCTTAAAAAGCTAAGTATGGCTTTTTGGAAACTATGGAGGTCGTCTTTATTTAGCATAAAACGGTAGGTAGAACGAATATAATAATCGATCACATCCGTATTGCCCAACTCATAATGGCCTATTAAATTTAAGATCCGCGCGAACGAATGGATATCTTCTCGCAGATCAATGTTTTCTGAATTCAGGATACGGTTAAGCCATTGGATGGCCTCTCCATAATTATCGTTGCCAAAATAGAGACAAGCAACCTTGTAGTATAAAATGAGTTTGGAATGGTTGTCTAGCGCCCCTATAAATTCCTCCAGCCCTGGTTTGATCCTGTTCATCAACGAAACCCCGGCTTTAAAATCACCAAGCATAAAAATACGATTGAACTCATGTACATAGGTGTATTTTAAGAGCTTCAACCGAATGTTCTCATTGAGCAAGCTTTTGGAATAATGCCTGATCTCACGTAGCCTCCTGCTGGAATTCACAAACTTGTGATATTTGTACAGCTTATATTGGGCAATCATAAGATTGTTGATCGCATTTAGGTAGTTCTCAACCCGGGAGGTTTTGAGTTCTTTGTTATCATCAAAAAGCCTTACCCACTCTCTGGCATAGTAGTAGCCAGATTCGAAGTCCTGCAAGAAGAAGTAATAGTTTACATACAGGTTGTACAGGTTTAGTTTTTCATTCAATGACAGCTTTTCTTCCTTGAACTTCGGTAGCTGATTGATCAGTGTCGTGACCTGGTTTTCATCAGAGTTATTTCTGATATAGCCAATTTTGGTGTAGATAGAACCGAGCTTTGCGGAAAGGTTGGTAATAACATTGATATTATTAATCCTCGAGTTAACGTCTCTTACTTCTTCTATAATTCGGTTAACACGATTCTCATTGTCCGGGCCAATGGTTTGGGTTAACACATTTTTTTCCCATTTCAGAATTTCCAATTGTAATTCCAGGTTATCGATTTTCTTAGCCCGTTTTTTCGCTTTTTTCAGTACGTCTACACATTGTTCGTACAGGCTCCGATTAAATAGAATTTGAGCATGGTCAATCATTTCACGGATTTGGATATCCATTATATTGATTTGACTGAACTGGCGAAGGGAACTTAATAGCTTTTTATAAAGGTGACCCTTAAGGTTGGACAGTTGTTGTGGAATTAGACTTGGTACTTCTGCTAATAGACGACTTTCGTTGTAATTTTTCATCTTCTCCATTGCATCAAAAAGCAATATATACTTTGCATTAGGGTCTTCCATGCACGAATGCAACTTGAAATATCGCTTTTCACTCTTTTTTAACGACCTGATGAGTGAAAATAAATGATCAGATTTCTCCTTAGACATCGTAAATATTTTAGAATATATATATTCTAAAGTGGATTTAAAAGCAATTATAAGCTTAATCACGCAAAATAGAAATCGTAAAAAATATAATATTAGGTCAAGCATTCAACACTCTATAGAAATACATTTGGTTAGTTAAATACACTCAGAAAGTATGAGCAATAGAATTCAGATTTTTGATACTACGTTAAGAGATGGCGAGCAGGTACCTGGTTGCGGGTTAAATAAGGAGGAGAAGATCATTATAGCACAAGCGCTTGAAGAACTTGGCGTGGATGTAATTGAAGCAGGATTTCCCATTTCAAGTCCGGGCGATTTTGATTCGGTTCAGGCTTTGGCTACTATTATTAAAGACGCAACTGTTTGCGGATTGTCCAGGGCCGTACAAAAAGACATAGAGTGTGCGGCGGAGGCATTAAAAAATGCGGTTCGCCCCAGAATACATACGGGAATTGGTACTTCCGATCAACATGTATTCACCAAATTAAAACTTACTCGTGAGCAGGTTTTGGAGCGTGCTAAAGGCTGTGTTTCATATGCTAAGAAGTTTGTTGAAGATGTTGAATTTTATGCTGAGGATGCCGGAAGAACTGATAACGAATTCCTTGCTCAGGTTATCGAGGTGGCGATTAAAGCAGGAGCTACGGTGGTCAACATTCCGGATACCACCGGATATTGTCTTCCTGAGGAATACGGTCAAAAAATCAAATACCTTGTTGACAATGTGCGAGGTATAGAAAAAGCTACTATCTCCACCCATTGTCATAACGATCTGGGCCTTTCCACTGCCAATAGTATTGCCGGTATCCAGAATGGCGCCAGGCAAGTGGAATGCACGATTAATGGAGTTGGAGAAAGAGCTGGAAATACCTCATTGGAAGAGGTGGTTATGATCCTTCGCAAACACAATTGGCTAAACTACGATACTGGCATAAACAGTAAGAAATTATATCCGATAAGCAGGCTGGTTTCTGAAACGATGAATATGCCTGTTCAAGCAAACAAGGCAATAGTAGGTTCAAATGCTTTTGCCCATTCTTCAGGTATTCATCAGGATGGTGTAATCAAGAATCGGGACAATTATGAAATCATTGACCCTGCCGAAGTGGGTGTGGATAAATCAAGCATTATTCTAACCGCACGAAGTGGACGAGCGGCTTTAAACTTTCGATTAGGTCAAATAGGTGTACAACTTGGAAAAGACGAGCTGGAAGGCGCCTACAAGCAGTTTTTGAAGCTGGCCGACGAAATCAACGTTGTGGATGATCCCGAGTTGAAGGAGTTGGCAGAGGAGTACGTGAATGCCTGATTAAGGGATGGGAGCAAAAACACTTTTCGACAAAATATGGGATACTCATGTGGTACATTCTATCAAGGATGGTCCACAGGTAGTTTATATAGATAGGCACTTTATTCATGAGGTGACCAGCCCACAGGCTTTTGCAGGATTGAAGAAACGAGGAATTGGTGTATTTAATACCTCCAAGACAATAGCTACCGCCGATCATAATGTACCTACTAAAGATCAACATTTACCAATTAAAGATGCCCTTTCAAGGCATCAGGTAAATACGCTTATCAACAATTGTGATGAGTTTGGCGTAGAATTATACGGCCTTGGCCACCCTTATCAAGGCATTGTTCATGTTATTGGACCCGAACTTGGTATTACACAACCCGGTATGACCATCGTCTGCGGTGATAGCCATACTTCTACTCATGGTGCATTTGGTAATATCGCCTTCGGTATCGGCACTAGCGAAGTAGAGCAGGTGCTGGCTACCCAGTGCGTACTGCAGCGTAAGCCTAAAACGATGAAAATTCAGGTAGACGGGAAGTTGAAACAGGGTGTCGTTTCCAAGGACATAATTCTGTACGTTATATCACAAATATCTACGAGTGGCGGTACCGGATATTTTGTAGAATTCTGCGGATCAGCCATTGAGTCACTCTCGATGGAGGCGCGCATGACTATTTGCAACATGAGTATTGAAATGGGTGCACGTGGCGGAATGATAGCCCCGGACGAAACTACATTCGAATACATCAAGGGTAGAGAGTTTGCTCCCAATGGAACGGACTGGGACAAAAAGTTGGCACATTGGAAAGCGCTTAAAACAGATAAGGATGCTGTGTTTGACACAGAGTATCATTTCAATGCCGTAGATATTGAACCCATGATCACCTATGGAACCAATCCTGGTATGGGTATTGGCATAACGGAAAGTGTGCCGGCTATCAATCCCACTTCTGATCCTTCGCTAACGAAGGCTTTGGACTACATGGACCTGCAAGGCGGCGGCCAATTACTAGGCAAAAAGATTGATTATGTATTTATTGGTAGTTGTACCAATTCTCGTATCGAGGACTTAAGAATGGTAGCTGATCTGGTAAAGGGAAAACAAAAGGCAGATCATGTTAATGCCATGATTATCCCTGGATCTAAGCAGGTGGAGAAGCAGGCCATGGAAGAAGGCATTGACCAAATATTGGCAGGCGCTGGCTTTGAACTTAGACAGCCCGGTTGTTCAGCTTGCCTGGGTATGAACGAAGATAAGGTGCCTACAGGGAAGTATTGCGTTTCTACATCCAATAGAAATTTTGAAGGCCGCCAGGGGCCTGGGGCCAGGACGATGTTAGCAAGTCCGCTTACAGCCGCTGCTGCCGCTATTACAGGTCACATCACTGATGTTCGCAAAATGTTGAATTAACATGGAAAAATTTAAGAAGTTAATTTCCACAGCAGTTGCGCTATCACTTCAGGATGTGGATACCGATCAGATTATTCCGGCAAGGTTTTTAAAGGCCACGACTCGTGAAGGTTTTGGCGATAACCTATTTAGAGATTGGCGATATAACGCTAATGATGAGCCAAACTCTGACTTTATTTTAAATCAATCGGAAGTGGGTGGTGAAATATTGGTGGCAGGCAAGAATTTTGGCTGCGGTTCAAGTCGAGAACATGCGGCCTGGGCTATCTATGACTATGGGTTCAAGGTGGTTATATCAAGTTTTTTTGCAGACATCTTTAAAAACAATGCCCTTAATAACGGGCTCTTACCTGTTCAGATAAGTGATGAGTTTTTGTTAAAGATCTTCGCTGCAATTGAAGTTGACAATAAAACTCAACTTGAGGTGGATTTGGAAAATGAGCAAATAACAATTATTCAGACCAGGGAATCCGAAAATTTTGACATTAACCCGTATAAGAAATACTGTTTACAGGAGGGATACGATGATATAGACTTTCTGATAAGTAAGAGAGAAGAGATAGAAGCATTTGAAAACACAATTTCCATTTAACCATGGATAATGAAGACAGATAAGTCTGGAAATTAGGTTTGATAGGAAAGTTTTAGAAGATAAACAATGAACAAAAGGATAGCTGTATTACCTGGTGATGGCATTGGTCCGGAAGTAACTGCCCAAGCGGTAAAGGTTCTGGGGAGCATTGAACAAGTGTTTGGCCATAAAATCATTTATGAGGAAGCTCTTGTCGGGGCTGCCGCAATTGATGCAACCGGAAACCCATTTCCTAATGAAACGGAAGAAGTTTGCCGACATTCGGATGCTATTTTGTTTGGTGCCATAGGACATCCTAAATATGATGATGATCCCAAGGCTAAAGTAAGACCTGAGCAGGGGTTGCTTGCCATGCGCAAGAAGTTAGGTCTTTTTGCTAATGTAAGGCCGGTTTCGAGTTATGATGCACTCTTGCCAATCTCACCGTTGAAAGAAGAAATAATCAAAGATGCAGACTTTGTTGTTTTTAGAGAGTTGACCGGTGGAATCTATTTTGGCCAACCACGAGGTCGATCTGAAGATGGAAATAGTGCATTTGATTCCTGCATATATTCAAAGGAAGAAATATTACGGGTAAGCAAATTGGCATTTGAAGCAGCAAAGAATCGAAACAAGCGCGTTACCCTTGTGGATAAGGCAAATGTACTGGCTACCTCGCGCCTGTGGCGCGAAACAGTTCAGGAATTGGCTGCTGACTATCCGGATATAAGTTTGGATTTCATGTTTGTGGACAATGCCGCCATGAAGATCATCCAGAATCCAGGGTATTTTGATGTTGTATTAACGGAAAATATGTTTGGTGACATTATCACTGATGAGGCATCAGTAATATCAGGTTCCCTGGGCATGCTACCTTCTGCATCCATTGGAAAAAATCAAAACTTGTATGAGCCTATCCATGGATCTTACCCTCAAGCAGCTGGAAAAAACATAGCCAATCCATTTGGGGCCATACTCTCAGCAGCAATGTTAGTAGAGTATTCCTTTGGTTTAGTTGAGGAAAGTAGATTGATCCAAAAGGCGGTTAACCAGGCGTTGGATGA
>CALBPF010000318.1 GCA_937899105.1 uncultured Flammeovirgaceae bacterium
CCAACCTTCAGATAACTGACAGTTTCATTAAAGAAATAAGCGCCGGCAGGATACAGCGTTCTCAAAAAATACCGGGTTCCAGAAAGATGGCGGAATTACTTGGGTTGAATAGAAAAACCGTGATACAAGCGTATGAAGAACTTTCGGCACAAGGGTGGATCCAATCCATATCGTCATCAGGAACATACATATCCAGCGACTTGCCCGTGAGCAGATATACAAGCATTGAAACAACTGAGTTGCCTTCAGGAAAATTGCCATCACCAGAATCGAATCCATTTGAGTATATCCCGGCTAGTATACCAGACCGTAAAAAGCTCATTATCGTAGATGGAGGCTCACCAGACCATCGCCTGGCACCAATGGACTGGGTCTACCGGGAAAGTCGGTCGATTATTAATAGTAGCTATGGGAAACAACTATTAACGTATTCGGGTGTTCATGGCGATGACAAACTAAGAGATACATTGGCCCAATACCTCTCCGAAACGAGAGGTATGAACCTCAATATCACCAATCTGTTAATCACCCGAGGAAGCCAAATGGGAATTTTCCTGGCAGCGCAAGCTTTAACTAATCAGGGTGATAAGGTGGTGGTCGGTTCATCCAGCTACGATGCTGCCGATTGGGCCTTTGAGTATGCTGGATGCCAGTTGAAACGTGTACCGGTTGACCAAGGCGGCCTTAACACTAGTGCGCTGGCAGAATTGTGTAGTAGAGAAAGTATAAAGATGGTTTATATTACACCTCATCATCATTTCCCCACTACGGTTACGCTCTCGAACACCAGGAGAATTGAATTGATGGAACTTTCTATGAAGCATAATTTTATTGTAGTAGAAGACGACTATGACTACGATTTTCACTATAAGAGCGCTCCGATTCTACCTCTTGCCAGCTTGGATCACGGTGGAAGGATCATTTACGTAGGCTCATTCAGCAAAGTCTTTGCGCCTAATGTGAGGGTGGGTTATGTAGCAGCTTCAAACTGGCAAATAGACCGGATGGCCAGAATAAGAAGAATTATCGACCGTCAAGGAGATCAAATCATGGAAAGAGTGATGGCGGAGGCTATTATTAACGGAGAGCTATCTCGGCATCTAAAAAAGAGTGCCCGAATTTATGAGCAAAGACGGGATCACCTGGTTGAACTTCTTAATAAAGATCTTGCCAATCACTTGGAGTTTGATATACCTGAGGGCGGTATGGCGGTGTGGCTGAGGTTTAAAAATTGCCAGTTAACGGACTTAAGAGATTATTTCACCTCTACCGGGTTATCTCTGGATATTGATAAGTACCTGGCCAGGCAGTTTAATGCGTTTAGATTTGGATTTACCTCATTAGAAGAAGAAGAGCAGAATAAGGTGGTAGATCTAATGACTAAAGCTATTGAACTATCTGCATCTTAAGTTTCTTCTTAAGCTCTTCTACAGAAGTTTTGAAACCAGCATTAGTGTCAATCATATCATTGACGGACTGAACCGCATGAATTACCGTGCTATGGTCCCGACCCCCGAAATGGTAACCTATGCTTTTCAAAGAATGGTTGGTATATTCTTTTGAAAAATACATGGCAACCTGTCTCGCAATTACAATCTCTTTTTTTCTTATTTTATCTTTCAGAGAACCCACCTCTACTTTGAAATATTCAGCCACCGTTTTTTGGATATAGTCAATCCCTACTTCGGTTTCAATGTCTTGGACGATATTCTTTAGAGTTTGCTTGGCAAGTTCCAGATCAATTTCTACTTTATTTAATGAGGCATGTGCTATTAAAGATATCAAAACGCCTTCCAGTTCTCTGATGTTAGTATCTACGCTGTAAGCCAGGTACTCCAATACATTATCCGGAATACTTATACCATCGGCCTGCATCTTACGCTGAATAATAGCAACACGGGTTTCATAATCCGGAGTTTGTAAATCAGCGGTCAAACCCCACTTGAATCGGGAGAGCAGGCGCTCTTCTAACCCCTTTAAATCGCGAGGAGGACAATCGCTTGTCATTACAATTTGCTTACCTGCCTGATGCAAGTGGTTGAAGATATGGAAGAAAATTTCCTGCGTACGCTCTTTTCCCGACAAGAACTGAACGTCATCGATTATCAGAATATCTACTTGCATATAGAAATTCTGAAACTCCTGAATCTTATTGTTCTTAAGAGCGTCTATGAACTGATTTGTAAACTTCTCCGACGAAACGTAAAGCACAAAACTGTTATGTACTTTCCTTTTGATTTCATTACCAATTGCCTGAACGAGGTGAGTCTTGCCCAGCCCTACTCCTCCATAAAGCATCAACGGGTTAAATGAAGTTACACCCGGTTTTTGAGCTACTGCATAACCTGCCGATCTTGCTAGGCGATTTCAATGCTAATTTTTTTTTTTTTT
>CALBPF010000319.1 GCA_937899105.1 uncultured Flammeovirgaceae bacterium
CCTATCAACCATAACTTTAAAAATAACCACTTAATCTTTTGTCGTGTACTGTAGAAGCACGTAATAATATTGACCTTCTCAATTATTTCAGTTGCTAATGTACAGGCGCGCAGAATGGAAAGCGATCATCATGTCAGCCATATCAATGATAACTTTGAATATGTTCTTGAAGACAAACAAGAGTCATATATCTTAACCACTTACGCAAGCATTGCGCAGCAAGCATCAGGTTTAAGCATAGAAGCCGGTACTACCGCTACGTTTCCCTGGCTAATGCTGATTAGCCTGCTAGGATTGGTAGCATTTAAAGTAATTCAAAGATCTTTGGATTCCTCAAAGCAAACTCTGGCCAACTACCATGATATAGTTAACATTAGGTTGGGAGCGAAACCTACTCCATAACGAGCTTCTATTGAGCGATTTGGCCCTAAACTAAAGTTGGTCATCTCAATTAGATTTTGACGATCATATACATTTAGTATAGATAGTCCAATAGTAGCATTCCAGCTACGATTTGAATCGATCTTATAAACAGCGGCCAAGTCCAGTTGATGCTGCTCGGGAAACCTTCCATTATTAGTTTCGGTAGGTACCGGACCTGTTGAATTGGAATCCGGGGCAAGTGGTCTCGGGTCCGGAAAAAAATCAGTTCCGAAGTAGTTCGGAATTCCTGAAGAAAGAGACCAGCCAACTGAGAAGCTCCATTTTTTCCATGGAACTGTACCGGTAATATTTAGCGCATGGGGCTGATCGTAGTAGGTTATGAAATTTAGCGTATTTAACTGGTCGAACTCCATCTCCGTGTTGGTGTAAGTATAGCTCACCCAAGTATCTAACCTTCCCCAGCTTTTTTTAAATAGAAAATCAATGCCAAAAACCTGCAAGTCACCGGCTACAAACATTGCCGGGTTTTGCATACTTCGTCTTGGGTTATTAGTAGTCAGATCTCTTAACCTTTTAGTGTAGGCTTCAATGTCTATTAATAAACCCTGTTTTTCCCAAATAAACCCCATCATGGCCTGTCTGCTTTTTACGATGAGCCGGTCGCGATTTGCAATTCTCCATATCAGATTTTCTGCCCGTATGTCGTCAAAGTCAAAATATATTTGCTGGTTAATATATTGGCTATAGAATCCCATATTTGACTTAAACGTGAGGTGATCATTCATGAAATAGCTTACGAAAACTCTTGGCTCAAATATAAATTCGTCAGTTCCCGAATAGAAGTTACCTCGTGCACCAATATTTGCTAATAATCTCTTTCCAAAGGACAATTTTGATCGAGAATAAATACTATTTATAGTGGCATTTTCTTTGATACTCACGTCGTCGGAATTGTCTGCATCTCTATTGATGTCCACAGTTTCAAATCGATTCACCTCGCAGCCAAAACTCATTTGTTTCAATGTACTTGTTATATCATTTTTCTCGAGGACCATTTTTACTATGAAATCATCAATTTCATTTTCAAAATTGTTCTGCACTTCAGACGGGCCATTTACAGGAGTAACCACTACAGATGATTGGTAGTTGTATGAAGACTTGGTTAAGGAAAATTTCGAACTTAGATTACTTTTCCATTGGGTTTGCCATTTAAAATTCACACCGCGATTTGATAGATCATAACGTCTGTCTTGTAGTGCGCCACTTCCTTCCAAAATCAGAATGTCCTGATTGTTGTTGATGTCCATCAGACTTAAGAAGAAACTATTTTTCTTTAAATTCCATGAAACGTTCATGTTGGCATCTCTAAAAGAGAAGTCGTCTTTGGTTACCTCCAGATTGGGATCGGACTCCGCAAAACTGGTGGTGGAGGGCTGAAAAACCATTTTATTGATAGCATCAAGCTTTGGAGAGCTCCAGTCGGGCGCGTAAGTAGTTCTTATGGCTCCCTGGATGGCCAGATTAGCTGAAATAGGTACACTCGCAAAGGCAGAACCATAATAGCTGTTTAGTCCCACCTTGTATAGAGCAGAATCCGGAATAGTCTTGGAGCTATGTATATCAATAGCGCCTCCAACACGGCCGCCAATTTCTGGTCCAAAGCCACTTCTAAAAACGTTAATTTGATCTATTACAAGTGGATTATATGGCGAAATAGCGCCGAAGTAATGCCCCTTATGGTAAATTGGAATATCATCAAACAGCACTAATGTTTGATCAGTTGTACTTCCTCTTACATGCAGATTTCCGGCTTTTCCGTTCGGAGAGCTGATGCCGGGAAGGTTTTTTAAGGCAAGTAGAATGTCTCCATCGGTTTCTCCCGGTAACAGAGCTAATGATTTAGAATCAATTTGCAGGCTGTGTTCATTGAATGAGGCATTGACACCATTACTTAAATAGTTCACCACAACTTCATCCAATGTTTTGGTAGATATTTCCAGAACGATAGCGCTGCAGTCTTTTGTACTAAGATCGCCTATTTTGATTCTTTTCTGCTCATACCCAATTGAGCTAAGTGATATTACGGCCAAAAAGGATTGCTTGGTATTGAAGTGTAACTCGCCGGCTATGTCAGAAACGTTATTAGTCACGATAGAATCAAGTGACAGTTGAACTCCCGGAACTCCCTCTTTTGTCTGCTCATCAGCTATTCGAAGGCAATAGCTGCGTTCAACCGGCCGGATTGATACAATACCATTTTTTGGGTTTCCAAATTTAAAGCCGCTGACTTTGCTGAGTTTTTTTAGGTCTGCTTCAAGATTTTCCAAACCTATCCGTTCACAGAAAAGTTCGTCAATAATGTAATCTTCATATGAAAATGTAATCGAATAGGCTTTTGCAACTCGATTCAATTCGGAGCGGAAGTCAACCTGGCTATGAAGCTGAGAAAACGTTAATGAAAGTATGGCCGAATAAAAGAAACTGCGCAATCTATAAACGGTTTACTGCAAAGTAACCGTTTCACCATTTTTTTCATAGTCTATATCCATTGTTTCGAGCACCATTTCAAGTGCCTCGTCCGCATTATCGATAGTAAAAGCGCCCGTGAAGGATCTGTTAACATCTACTTTATCAGACTCAATGGACAAACCAAAATGTTTCTCAAGGCTTTCTAAGACAACCGACAACGGAGCCTGTTGGAAATTGACTCTATCCCTTGCCCAAAAGCCTGCAGTTGTAAATAGTTGAGGTTCTTTCAAGTCTGGATAAGTCACACCCTTTCCTTCAGGAAGGTCAAATACTTGCTGATTTATAGTAGCCCTGACCTTACCTGAATAACAAATAACTTCATTGAAGTTTTTTTCAGATGTTATTTCAAAGGACGTCCCTAGTACTTCCACTTTACTCTCACCGAATTCCACAGAAAAAGGTTGACCCTTTCTAACATCAAAGAACGCTCTTCCCGTTAATCTCACCTCGCGAGTGGCCGTCCATTCATTCGGGTTAAATAAGACTGTTGAACCCGGCCTGAGAGTGATACTAGAAGAATCTGGAAAGAAAAACTCTTTTGTTTCCGAAATGCCGGCGCTAAACTCTTGATTGCTATCTTTTAGAAAAATATAGGAAAGGGCTAACGCGATTAATGCGATAGACGCGGCAAGCCGAAAAGCTGTTGTCTGATACCAGGTGATGGTCTTTTTCGATGGTAGTTTATTTTTTAAGCCGGAGTACGACGACTTAACATCAAGTGAAGGAAGCTCCCAACTGTCGACTTCCGAAATTATCTTTCCATAGTCCCTGTAATCTTCAGAATTTTTTATGTTTTCTAATTCCTCCTTGGTAAGGGACCCATCAAGCCATCGAATTAAAAGATCATCATTGTACTCCAAGTTAGCCATACATATTTAAAACAGTTGGCAGATAAACTTTACCACCCATTTAAGAATTCTTTTTTAAATTTTTCGCTCACGGAGTTCTGGTAACTCTTTTTTCAGTCGATCTAGCGCTTTGTAAATCTTCTTATGCACGGCGCTAACACTAACTTCTTGTAGTCTTGCTATTTCTTCAAAAGGTATTTTGTCAATTCTATTTAAAAGAAAAACTTCGCGTTGGCTTTCCGGTAAGTTAGAAATGGCGTTTTCTAGCCTCAACTTAAATTCATCTGCTCTTAGTACGGACTCCGGAGTCTCTGATTCAATTTTTTTAGGGGCATTTTTTTCAAAACTTAATACTACCTTTTCGTGCTCCATCATGTTCAGAAAAAGTCGGTTGGCGGTTGTAAAAAGGAATGACTTTGCTTTATCAAGGAAAACCTTTTTACAATTTTGCCATAGTCTAATGAAAGCCTCCTGCATTAGGTCTTCCGCTTTTTGAAGATTACCACATTTATAATAGAGGAAATTCCTGAGTATACTGGCATTATCTTGGTAAGCTCTGTGAAAGTTGCTTTCCTTACAGATTGAGTCGTTCAAAATGGTGCTCCTAAATTTTCAATGAATATACTATTTTGACGTAAACAATCCTGAGTTCAAAAGCCTGAGTGTTCTTTCTTTGTATGATGAATCTATAAGTAATGAGATGTTATTTCTACTGCCGCCATAGGAGACCATTCTTATGGGCACATCAGGAATTGAATCAAATATCTTTTTAAGTACTCCCTTTTTCTCTGATACCATGTTACCGACTATACAAATAATAGATTGGTTCTGATCAACTTCGACCGTTCCAAAAGGAAGTAAATCTTCAATGATTTCATTCAAATGAGAGTGGTCATCAATGGTAAGTGATACCGCCACCTCCGATGTTGTAATCATATCGATAGAAGTTTTATATTCCTCGAAAACCTCAAATACTTTCTTTAAGAAACCGTGGGCTAAAAGCATGCGAGTTGATTTTATCTTGATGGCAGTGATTTGATCCTTCACCGCTATGGCCTTAATATCGGATGTAGTGCCGGATGCTCCAATCAGCGTACCTTGCGCCTCTTCATCCATAGTACTTTTTAGACGCACCGGGATATTATGTTTTTGAGCAGGTAGAATAGAGGAGGGGTGTAATATTTTCGCTCCGAAGTAGGCCAGTTCGGCCGCCTCATCGAAAGTAAGTTCCCCAACAGGATAAGTCTCATCGACAATTCGTGGGTCGTTATTGTGCATACCATCAATATCCGTCCAAATTTGGACTTCTTTGGCCTTGATTGCAGCTCCGATTAACGAAGCTGAGTAATCGCTGCCTCCTCTCTTGAGATTATCGGTCTTCCCTTCAGCATTTTTACAGATAAAACCTTGAGTAATGTATAAATCGGAAGGTTTGTCAGCTACAAGTTTAGATAGTCGATTAGAAATAGCTTCTATTTCCGGTTCACCTTCTTCATCTATACTCATGAACTCTAATGCAGGTAGGAGTCCGTTATCTATTCCTATTTCATTTAAGTAATTATGGAAAAGATTAGTCGAAATTAGTTCGCCATATGCCAACAAAGTTTTATTGTTTCCATCATTGAAGTCAGGGGTTCTTGTTAACGTTTCAATATCTGTAAAGTAACGATTTAATATTTCATTGCCTTTATCCTTTCCTTCAGAGGTACTAAACAACTCTTCAATAAAAAGATGGTACTTTTCTCTCATACTAGTCAGCACCTTTTGAGCAATACTATTGTTTCTTACCAATAAAAGGTCGCCAATATCTACAAGGACGTTAGTCGTTCCTGATACCGCAGATAATACTACTATTTTTTGCCCATCTTTTTTCAAGAGAAGCTCTGCGACTTTTTGCATTCTTTTCGGAGACCCGACCGAGGTTCCGCCATATTTGTAAATGATCATAATTGTATAGTTGGGATAAATAAAAATATATGACTAATGAATACCAACAGTCATATTGATGGACCAAAGTTTATACAAAAGTTGGACTCCCCTATTTCTGAATTATTTAAAATGACGTAAAAAGAGATGCAGAAAAAAAGCTCCTCAGATGAGAAGCTTTTTTGAACCTTCGATATTACCTGATTACTATTCTGATGAGTGCTACTCTAAAACCTTATCTTCAACATTAGATTTGGAGAGTTTAGCAATCACACATTCTCTCTTCTCTTTGTATCCTGAATAAATATCCTGGTAATATTTGATCAGGAGACCTTCCTCCTCATATGTTGGTGGCTTTACGATCTCTTCTTTCACTACTTTGAATGTGTAGTAACCTGAATCAGGAGATAGCTCGGCATGCAAATGACCTGCATACTTTTCAATTTTTGTGTATCCCGTTTCTTCATCTACCCAGACATCATAATCAACAGAAAATATGTCTTCCTCTGCTTGCATACCTTCATCCAAATAAACATCTTCTTCTTCTTCACTAAGAAGCTTCATAGGTTTACCGGTTTTGGGTGATATACGAGGCTTATATCTTAATTTTTTTAATCGCTTCTCAATATAAAACGGGTAATAGAACTTAAGGAGGTTTTGAACAATTACGCCAATAATAAGACCCATTGATATAGTAACAAATACTCTTACGAACAACCATAAAATACCTAATTCAGTAACATTCGAATTGGCAAAAAAACCGCCTGCTACAATTAAAATGATTGCGGAGGACATCAAAAAATTAATTTCTGCCCTGTTGATGTAATCGTACTTCGTTTTGGAATCGCTTGTAGCCGCCAATTTTATCAGGTGACTCAACAAGATTAAAACCGACAGCCCAGCCAGAATAAAGGCAATGTACTGCGCCCACATATTCCAGGATTCATAGGATTGTAGTGAAGGATCTTCCATGGTTTAATTTTTCAGATGTAAGTCTTAAGTGAGTATTTTATTCAATTGATTAAAGCCCAAGTTAAAAATTACTGTCTAAATTCCTATATTCTTTTTAGAAAAAAAAGACAGCCATCATTCAAACTAACAAGGTAAGAAAGATCATTTTACGTTCTATAGAGTAAAAAAAAACTTTACAAAGTACGTTTGCTTTCTCGCTCCTCATAGCTCTCAACAACATCACCCTCTTTAATATCGTTAAAATTTTTAATACTAATGCCACACTCGTAACCATTTTTCACTTCGTTCACATCTTCTTTAAAGCGTTTAAGCTGTCCCATCTCACCTGAGTAAACTACTATCCCATCTCTGATCAAGCGAATTGGATTATTTCGCTTAATATAACCGTCAGTAACCATGCAACCGGCAACGGTACCAATTTTTGAAATTTTGAATACTTCCCTTACTTCTACATTCCCCACGATCACTTCTTCAACTTCAGGGTCCAGCATACCTTCCATAGCATCTTTTACATCATTTATTGCATCATAAATGATAGAGTATAGGCGGATTTCAATTTCTTCATTTTCTGCTGTATTCTTAGCCTGGCCAGAAGGGCGTACCTGAAAACCGACAATTACGGCATCCGATGCGGAGGCTAAAAGTACATCTGATTCTGAAATTTGGCCTACACCTTTATGTATAATGTTAACCTGGATTTCATCGGTACTCAATTTTAAAAGCGAGTCCGAGAGCGCCTCCACGGAACCGTCCACATCCCCTTTGACAATAACATTAAGTTCTTTAAAGGAACCTATTGCTAACCTTCGACCAATTTCATCCAGAGTAATATGTTTCTTTGTTCGTATACTTTGTTCGCGAATAATCTGTTCTCTTTTTGCCGCTATTTCTCGCGCCTCACGGTCAGAGTCCATAATATTGAACTTGTCGCCCGCTTGCGGCGCTCCATCCAGACCCAAGAGCAGAACGGGGGTGGCTGGGCCTGCCTTACCAAGTTTCACGCCCTTATGATCAAACATTGCCTTTACACGTCCATGAAATGCTCCGGCAAGGATTATATCACCTACGGCCATGGCGCCATTTTGAACAAGTAATGTGGCTACGTAGCCTCTGCCTTTATCCAGGGAAGCTTCAATCACGGTACCACTAGCCTTCTTATTATGGTTAGCAGTTAATTCTAACAGTTCCGCCTCGAGAAGAACTTTCTCTAGTAGCTCTTCCACTCCCTGGCCTGTTTTAGCCGAGATTTCCTGGCTTTGATACTTACCGCCCCATTCCTCAACCAGGATATTAATGGCAGAAAGCGACTCTCTTACCTTATCAGGATTGGCATTTGGTCTGTCAATCTTGTTTATGGCGATAACAATAGGTACACCCGCTACTTGCGCGTGATTAATTGCCTCCTTTGTTTGTGGCATCACATCATCGTCGGCTGCTACCACAATAATGACGATATCGGTAACCTTAGCGCCCCTTGCTATCATAGCGGTAAAAGCTTCGTGACCTGGTGTATCAAGGAAAGCGATTTTATGACCGCTATCCGTCATTACGTCATATGCACCTATATGCTGCGTTATACCTCCAGCTTCGCCAGCTGTAACTTTTGAACTCCTTATATAATCCAGCAATGATGTTTTTCCGTGGTCAACGTGGCCCATGATAGTGACAATCGGGGCTCTTTCATCTAAATCATCTGCAGAATCTTCCTCCTCAACAACATCAGCTTCATCATCTGCTGAGGTGAATTCTACATTGTAACCAAACTCGTCGGCGATAACCGTAATTGATTCAGCATCCAGACGTTGATTAATAGAAACGAACATTCCCAGGCTCATACATGTGGAGATCACGTCATTAACGGATACATTCATGAGTGAGGCAAGGTCATTTGCGGCAATAAACTCCGTTACTTTGAGTACTTTAGATTCCTCTTGCTCCTGAAGCATTTGCTCCTCTTTAGCCTCGGCAATGGCCGATCTCTTTTCTCTGCGATACTTAGCGCCACCACCTTTTTTCTTACCTCCACTCAACTTAGCTAATGTAGCCTTAATTTTATCCTGGATTTCCTTATCAGAAGGTTCTTCTTTTTCGATCCTACTTTTCCCTTGGTTAGGGCGTCGTCCGCCTTGGTTAGGTTTTCCTGTTCCCGGTCTGGCGATACGCTTTCTCGGACGTTTCTTTTTATTATCTCGTATATCAGAGGAGGCAATAGGCTGTTTTTCTTTTGCTTTAGGGAGATCTATTTTCCCTACAACTTTCAAACCTTGCAGTTTGTCGGCCTTGGCTTTATGTACTTCCGGCTCGACTTCTGTAATTTCCTCTTCTTTTACCGCTACCGTTTCCGTATTTTCTTTAACTTCTGGTTCGGGTTCTTTCTTTATTTCTTCTAATTTTTCCGGAGTTGGTTCCTCTACAGCCTTTGGTTCGTCTTTCTTTTTATCGAGGTCTATTTTACCTACTACAGAAAGGCCTTTGAGCTTTGGCTTTTCTTGTTCGCGTTTTTCAGGTTCCGGTTCCTTAACTTCTTCAGGTTGTGGCTCCTTTTTCTCAACAGAAAGATTCTTAATTAGAATGCTTTCCTCCTCTTCTTTTCGAGGTTTAACAACCGGTTCGGCAGGCTTTACCTCGGGCTCAGTCTCCATTTTTGTGCCAATAGTAAGACCTGAAGCCTCCTCTTTTTCATGGGCCGATGCAGCAAACTCTCGTGATAACATGGAGAATTGCTCACCCGTTACTTTTGAGTTTGGACTGCTATCCACCTCGAAACCCTTCTCAGCAAGAAAATCGACAATCGTGGATAAGCCCACATTTAATTTTCTTGCCACCTGACTGAGCCTCATGGTTCTTTCTTCTGACATATTTCAAATATCTTTTTTTTTTACGACTTATAAAATTGATACTATTCGAACTCTTTGTTCAGAATAGCAAGTACATCTGATATGGTTTCTTCCTCCAGATCAGTTCTTCTTTCCAATTCTTCTTTGGTCAGAGTGAGTACACTTTTGGCAGTGTCTAAACCTATTCGCTTAAGCTCGTCGATTACCCAATTTTCAATTTCATCTCCAAACTCATCAAGATCTACGTCCTCCTCTTCAAACTCTCCCAGTTCTCTGAAAACATCAATCTCCATACCCACCAATCTGCTGGCCAATTTAATGTTTTGGCCTCCTTTACCAATGGCTAAACTAACCTGGTCCGGCTTAAGGTATACAGAAACTCTTTTATCTTCTGCGTCTATTTTGATAGAGCTGATTTTGGCAGGACTCAACGCTCTCGAAATATAAAGATCATTGTTATCTGTATAATTAATTACGTCTATATTTTCATTTTGAAGTTCTCTAACTATACTATGAATTCTTGACCCTTTCATACCTACACAAGCGCCAACAGGATCTATTCTGTCATCATAAGATTCTACTGCTACCTTAGCTCTTTCACCTGGTTCTCGCACTACTTTTTTTATAGTTATGAGGCCATCATATACTTCCGGTACTTCACTTTCAAAAAGCCGTTCCAGGAATACCGGGCTGGTACGAGATAAAATGATCTTAGGACTGCCGTTGAACATGTCTACTCGATCTACAATAGCACGTACAGAGTCACCTTTTCTGAAGCGATCTTTATATATCTGCTCGTTTTTAGGAACTGAAATCTCGTTACCTTCGGCGTCTATCAATAAAACCTCTCGACTCAATATCTGGTAAACTTCGCCAGTTATAATTTCACCAACAAGGTCCTTATACTTTTGATAAAGAATATCTTTTTCCAGGTCTTTTACTTTTTGGATCAATGTCTGACGAGCGGTCATTACTGCTCTTCTGCCAAAGTCTTCCAGTGTGATAAGCTCAGCTACTTCTTCTCCGATTTCGAAATCAGGCTCTATTTTTTGCGCCCCAGTTAAACTGATCTTATCGTGATCCCATATGTCTTCAGAATTATCATCAACGATCTCTCTGAACCTCCATATCTCAAGGTCGCCTTTATCGGCATTTATAATGATGTCGAAATTTTCATCTGTCTCAAATTTTCTTCTGATCATTGTACGGAACACATCCTCCAGGATCCTAATCATAGTAGGACGATCAATGTTCTTTTGCTTAGCAAAATCCGCAAACGATTCAATTAATACAGAAGCATCCATTTTTTCTCTTATTTAAATGAAACCTGAACAATTGCTTTATTTATGGTTGAAAAAGGCATTTCTACCTTTGTATATTCTTTCTTTTTCCCCCTTTTTAACTCTTTATCCAGAATGATACTATCGTCATGTACATCCAGAAGGTTTCCTAAAATCTCACTATTTTCAACGGTAGTTATTTTAAGACTTCTGCCAATGTTTTTTTTATATTGCCGTTGAATAGTAAGCGGCAAATCAACACCTGGCGACGAAACCTCAAGCGTGTATTTGTCCTCGATAGTGTCGTCCTCTTCCAGCTTAAATCCAACCTTTCTACTCAAGGTGGCGCAATCATCTACAGTTATACCTTCATCTCCATCTATGAGAATCAGAACCTTTCTGGGACCTTTATTAGCAGATATAATCACATCTACCAGGAAATGGCCGTCATCAGCCAAGTTTTCTTCCACAAGCGATATAATTTTACCCTTTAAATCCATCCTGAAAAAAGCTATATAAAAAGAGGGGACCAGATGTCCCCTCAGAAACTTTTTAATATTTAATGCAAAACTAAGTCAATTTCGTTTGCTTTACAAAGGATTGTTTCAAACAAAAATAAACGTCTGATGGCTCAAAAGACTCGATTTCAAGAACGGTTTAAATCTCTGGTAGCAGTTCTGGCCCTTTTTTCTATTACCACATTCACAGGCTGTGAAAGCACAAAGGAAAGTAAAGAAGAGCCCAGGACCGAACCGGTTTTAGTTAATCCACCGTTTTTTGATGCCGATAGCGCTTATGGTTTTGTAGAGCAACAAGTGGCGTTTGGTCCGCGCGTTCCTAATACAAGAGCTCATGTGATGGCAGGCCGGTGGATGGTAACAAAGCTTGAGGAATATGGTGCCGCTGTGATTGAGCAGGAGTTTAATGCTACCAGCTTTGATGGTAGACCAATGGCCCTTAAAAATATCATTGGCAGCTTCAATCCAGAAAATAAGAAACGAATATTATTGGCAGCACACTGGGATTCGCGACCGTTTGCTGATAAGGATGATGAGCGAAAAGATGAGGCTATCGACGGGGCCAATGACGGAGCCAGTGGAGTAGGAGTCTTGTTAGAAGTAGCCAGGTTAATCTCGAAGCAAAAGCCTACGATAGGTATTGATATTATATTTTTTGACGGAGAGGACTGGGGTAATGACACTGCCTTCCAGGATTATGTAGCCGTCCGTGATGGTTGGGAAACTTGGTGGTGCATCGGCTCACAATATTGGGGCAAGAACCCGCATAAGCCTAATTACTCTGCTTACTATGGAATACTGTTAGATATGGTTGGGGGCAAGAATGCTAAATTTTTTGTAGAGGGTCATTCTAAGCAAATAGCTCCTTCGATAGTCGATAAGGTGTGGAATACCGCTTCTCGTCTGGGGTATTCCCAATATTTTATAACAAGAGATGGAGGCGCCATTACCGATGATCACTATTACGTACATAAGCATAGGAATATACCGATGATCGATATTATACCTACCGATCCCACGGATGGCACATTCGGATCATTTCATCACACTCATGACGACAACATGGAGATCATCAGTAAAGAAACTCTAGAAGCTGTTGGTAGAACAGTACTTCAAGTCATTTATAATGAATAAGAAAATATCCCATCGATTGAAAAGTATGCTAAGCCTCGGCCAGATCTTCTTCTTTGTATTCGTCTACAGGTAAACAGCTGCAAACGAGATTTCGATCACCATAAGCATTATCCACTCTACCCACAGTTGGCCAGAATTTGTTTTCTCTTACAAAAGGAAGCGGGAAGGCTGCCTTTTCTCTACTGTACGGCTTATCCCATTCTGAATTTATGACCACCTTAGCAGTATGTGGCGCATTTTTCAATACGTTTTCAGATTCACTAAACTGGCCTGACGCTATTTCTCTGATTTCATCCCTTATTGAGATCATCGCATCACAAAATCGATCCAGCTCCACTAAGGGCTCGCTTTCGGTAGGTTCGATCATCATTGTGCCGGCCACAGGAAATGAAACCGTAGGTGCATGGAAACCATAATCCATAAGGCGTTTGGCAATATCTTCGACTTCCACTCCATATTTCTTGAATTCACGACAGTCGATGATCATTTCATGTGCTGCACGGCCGTTTTTACCAGTAAATAATACCGGGTAGCGCCCGTCAAGGCGTTCTTTGATGTAATTGGCATTAAGAATAGCCAGCTCGGTTGCATTTTTTAAGCCCTTTCGGCCCATCATGGCTATGTAAGCATAAGATATAGTTAGAATACTTGCACTTCCAAAAGGTGCGGCAGAAATCGAAGTAATTCCTTTATTCCCACCTGTTTTTACCAAAGGATTTCCAGGTAAAAAAGGCTTTAATTGCTCTGCTACGCCAATAGGTCCCATTCCGGGGCCACCACCTCCGTGAGGAATGCAGAATGTCTTGTGCAAATTGAGATGGCAAACGTCGGCGCCAATGTTAGCGGGGCTTGTGAGTCCCACCTGCGCATTCATATTTGCACCGTCCATATATACCTGCCCACCATTTTCGTGAATAATATCACAGATCTCAATAATACTTTCTTCAAACACACCATGGGTAGAAGGGTAGGTAACCATTAAAGCAGCCAGGCTTTCCTTATACTGCTCTACTTTTTCTTTAAGGTCTTGTAAATCAATATTTCCAAGTTCGTCGCATTTGATAATCACCACTTTCATGCCTGCCATCACCGCGCTTGCAGGATTAGTGCCATGAGCCGATGACGGGATGAGCGTAATATTTCTATGCTCGTCGCCTCGACTCTTGTGATACGCTCGAATTACCATTAAACCGGCATATTCACCTTGAGCGCCACTATTTGGCTGTAGAGATACCGCCGCAAAACCTGTGATTTCACATAGCCATTGCTCTAGCTCCGCAAACAGCTGTTGATAGCCCTCGGTCTGATCCCCAGGAGCGAAAGGATGAATATTTCCAAACTCAGGCCATGTAACCGGTATCATCTCTGATGTAGCGTTCAATTTCATAGTACATGATCCTAAAGAGATCATGCTATGCACCAATGACAGATCCTTATTTTCTAATTTTTTGATATATCGGAGCATCTCATGCTCTGACTGATAACTGCTAAAAACAGGATGAGTAAGATATTTTGACGACCGAATTAATGACACAGGCCATGTAAGTTCAAGATTTTCAGCCTCATGGCCTAGGTCAGTTTCGAAGTTTAAGCCCAGACCTAATGAAAGCGCCTCTAAAATCTGCTCTACGTCTTTTAAAGTAGTAGTTTCATCAAGTGAGATACCAATGTGGTTTCCGTCAAAATATCTGAAATTGATTTCGTTTTGTTCAGCGATTAACCGTACTTTTTCCGCATCTACTTTTATTTTAAGGGTGTCAAAATAGTGTAAATTGAGCTGCTCAAGACCAATTGCCTCTACACCTGCCTCCAGCAATTTAGTTAGGCTATGGATTCTGGTCGCCATCTTCTTTAGTCCTTCTGAGCCATGGTATACGGCATACATACCAGACATGACAGCTAAAAGTACCTGGGCTGTACAGATGTTACTGGTGGCCTTTTCTCTTCGGATGTGTTGCTCTCGTGTTTGTAAGGCCATTCTATAGCCCTGGTCTCCTTGGGCATCTAATGAAGCGCCAATGATTCTACCTGGAATCTGTCTTTTGTATTGCTCCTTAGTAGCAAAAAATGCCGCATGCGGACCTCCATACCCCATTGGAACGCCAAATCTTTGACTTGTACCTATTACAACATCGGCTCCCATTTCACCAGGCGGTGTTAAAAGAGTTAGGCTCATTAAATCTGTGGCAATTGCAACTGCCACCTGATTCTCTTTAGCTGATGCTATTAAAGCAGAGTGGTCTTTCACCTCACCATTATTATCCGGATACTGTAACAGTACACCATACAACTCAGGATCGGTAAGGTCTAATTCACTTAGGTCATCTATTACTAATTCAATACCAACGGGTATTGCCCTTGTTTTTAATACATCAAGTGTTTGAGGAAAGGTGTTTTTATCTACAAAGAATTTATCGGCATTTTTTTTGATCCCCTTTCTACCCCCTGCCAGCATGGTCATAGCTTCAGCCGCAGCGGTTCCTTCGTCAAGTAAGGAAGCGTTGGCTATTCCCATACCCGTTAGGTCTGTGATCACGGTTTGAAAGTTAATAAGTGCTTCTAATCGACCCTGGGCTATTTCAGCCTGATATGGCGTGTAAGCAGTATACCACCCGGGATTTTCAAGTATATTACGCAGGATTACCGGAGGAACTATGGTATTGTAGTAGCCTGCACCAATGAATGACTTATAGATTTTGTTCTTTTTAGCAAGCTTTTTAAAATCACTAAGGAATTCAAATTCACTTTTCGCTACAGGAAGATTGAGGTCTTTTTTCAACCGAATAGCCTGTGGTATCGTTTGATCAATTAACTCGTCAATAGAACTTGCCTTGACGGCTTCTAACATCTTAGAAACTTGCTCGTCATTGGGTGCATTATGTCTTGTGTCAAACCTTTCGAAATCTTTAAGCTCTAACTTCATCCTCTTCCCTTTTTATATAGTTTAAATTCTTTGCATAGCTCTTTAAAAAGATGTGCAAAGCTAATCACTAATACATTAAAAAAACTTCCTCTACAACAATAAAATCGATGTTTGGTTCGGTTGGATCGTATATAGAATCCTTGGTAAGAATTTGATGAGTGGGGATTGTTTTGGATACTTAATTAAATAGTTTTAACCACTAAAAAATTGTGTTTATGAAACAGGTATTAAGAGTTTTCATTGGTGTTTTTGTTATATGTAATGGACATGCTCAGTCAGAGGAAGATGCCTTAAAATATGTTCAAGGAATTACTAAAGATGAATTATATGATAAACTTTCTATTTTGGCGTCTGATGCTATGGAAGGTAGAGATACGGGTGAAAGAGGCCAAAAAATGGCAGCTGCTTTCATTCAAGATCATTTTGAAAGACTAGGGCTCGCGGGCCCTGTTACTAGTCGTACAAGCAGGGGATATTACCAGACAGTGCCACTGTATAGGGCTATACCAGGTAACATTTCAATGACAGTTAAAGATGAGACCTATTCCAATTTTGGAAAGGTGGTTTACTACGGTTCAAATAATTCAAACGGTGCCAAGGAACTTGAAGTGATTTTTGCCGGGAGAGGGTCGGATGCTGATTTCAAACAAATAAAGCCAAAAGATAAAGCTGTTATCGTAATGGTAAACAATCCAAGAGGTTGGAGACAGCCAAACGCTCTTGCTATGGAAATGGGTGCAGCTATGACATTGGTGGTGACTCATAAAAATGATGAAGGTTTTGACGCTTACAGCCAATTGCTAAAGAACTATCTGTCTTCCGGAAGATTAAAACTTGAGAAGCCACAATCAAATTCGGAGGATCCTGGTATCTTTTTTATTTCACCTAGTGTAGCTGCTAAAATGTTAAATACAACTGTAGATCAAATGGTGGAAGCAGGTAAAACGGGCAGCTTGAAGAAGATCAAAAAAGGTAAGTTCTCTTATAAAACGGAGCAGGGAGTGGAAGAAGTGATGAGCGAGAATGTACTAGGTTATCTGGAAGGCTCTGATTTAAAAGATGAATTGGTTGTCCTTACAGCTCATTATGATCATATTGGACGAAACGATGAATATATCTTCAACGGCGCTGACGATGATGGTTCAGGCACATCTGCGATACTAGAAATAGCGGAGGCATTTGTAGAAGCTAAGGCTGATGGTAAGGGCCCACGAAGAAGCATTCTGTTTATGCTAGTAACAGGTGAAGAAAAAGGTTTATTAGGTTCGGAGTATTATACCAACAACCCCGTGTTCTCTCTTGAAAACACAGTGGTGGATTTAAATATAGATATGATCGGGCGTGTTGATCCGGAGCACAAGGATAATCCGGATTATGTGTACTTAGTAGGCTCTGACCGGCTTTCAAGTGAACTTCATGAGATCAGCGAGAAAGTAAACTCAACCTACTCAAATTTAGAACTAGATTACACGTATAACGATGAGAACCATCCCGATAGAATTTACTATCGATCAGATCACTGGAATTTTGCCAAAAATAATATTCCTATAATTTTTTACTTTAACGGAGTTCACGATGACTACCATCAGCCGTCAGATACCATAGATAAGATTGAGTTTGACCAACTGACTAAAAGAACAAAACTTGTATATCACACTGCCTGGGTTTTAGCGAACAGAAATGAGCGCGTTGTAGTGGATAAGATTCAAGATCAGAAAATAGGTAATAACTAATCCTAACTTCCAGGGATAAAAAGCCATTGAGCGTTGTTAAAAAATGACTTTTTAATGATATTGTTTTGCTATTTGTATCACCTCTGAAAGATAGCCCCTGCCAAATAAGTTCACATGGACTAGTAAGGGGTAAAGATTATATAGGTTAAGTCGACCTTCCCAACCTGCCGTCAAAGGCTTTGTTTCATTGTAGCTTTCATAGAACTCATTTGGTAAACTTCCAAAAAGCCGTATCATGGCTATATCCATTTCCCTATTCGCAAATGACACTGCAGGATCTATGAGCGCAGGACTGCCGAAAGCATCAATCATTATATTACCGCTCCAAAGATCGCCATGAATAAGGCATGGTTTCTCTGAAACCAATAGATTAGTAAATCTTTTATATAATCTCTCAATATTCTGAGCTTCTTTGTTTTGCATGGTGCCTGTTGAAATAGCTAACTCAACTTGTGGTGTAATTCGCTCGTTTATGAAAAATTCAATCCAATCTTTGTGCTGCGAATTGGACTGTCTCAAAGAGCCGATGTAATTGTTGTGATCCAGACCAAAAGACTTTGCATTTTGAGAATGAAGAAGCGCTAAACCCTGACCCAGCTCTTCCCAATAGCTAGGCTTTCTTGGTCCACTTTCAATGTATTCTAATACCAGACAGCTATATTGCACTCCTTCATAGACTTTTTCCACCTTAGGGATAGTAAGGCCATCAGCTAGTGATAATAGCTCCAATCCTTGCTTTTCTTTTGAAAACATTTTTGGGAATCTTGTAGCGGAATTCCATTTGATAAAAAATCCGCCTGATGTAGTCTCAATTCTCCCGCCATTATTTATACATCCTCCGGAGCAATGCTGGAAAGATTTGATCGTCCCAAAGCTTTCAGCACAAAACGATTGGATTTCTTCAGGTAACAAGTTAAACAGTTAAGGCTTTGTCTAAATCTTTGATCAAATCATCTGTATCTTCAATTCCGGTAGAAAGCCTTAAAAGCCCATCTTTAATACCGACTCTAGCTCGTTCTTCAGCAGAAATTTTAGAATGGGATGTCTGTGCCGGGCAGGTAATAGTTGACTCCACACCTCCAAGGCTCATAGCAGGTTTGATCAAACCAAGCTTTTTTACAAATGCATTAGGATCAGTATGTACTTCAAAGGAAAGCATGCCGCCAAAGCCCATCATTTGCGATTTCGCAATTTCATGTCCCTCATGATGAGGTAAGCCCGGATAATAGACAGCATCCACATTCTTATGTGATAAGAGGAACTCGCTTATTTCTTGTGCATTTGCATTTTGCTGACGAACTCTTAACCCGAGCGTTTTAATACTTCGCTCAAGTAAGTAAGCCATCTGAGCATTCAGGCTTCCGCCAAAATTAATTGAGCTATTCCAAGCACTTTCCGTAATTTCTTTCGAAGAAACCATAACTCCGCAACAGATATCGCTGTGGCCGGCAAGATACTTTGTGCCGCTATGAATTACGATATCAATACCATGATCTATTGGATTTTGATTAACGGGTGATGCAAAAGTATTATCAATCATAGAATAAAGATCGTGAGCTTTGGCCAATTCGCTTATTCCTTTCAGATCTATCAACTTCAAAAGCGGATTAGAAGGAGTTTCAACATAGATCAGCTTTGTATTATTCTTAATCGCACTCTCATAATCCTGGTAATTCATGCTGTCTACCAGCGTGTACTCAATACCGAATCGATCCATTTGTGAGGTGATGGCATGATGTGTCCCTCCATACAGGTCATTTTGGAAAACGGCATGGTCACCTTTTTGTAATAGCCCAAACAGCGTTGTGGTGATAGCTGCCATTCCCGAACTAAAGAGGATTCCATCTTCCCCGTTTTCAAGTGCACATATTTTTTGTGTAACCCCCTTTTGATTTGGCGTATTAAAATATCTGGGTTAGGCATAGATGTCTTCATATACATAATCTTATGCGGTAGTAGGTTAGATAGTTGAGACAGTACCCAGATGCTGGCTATCTTCCAATGATCCGCTGTGAACGGCTTTTGTATTTTTATTGCTCATTCTTATTTCCATTTAATTACTTCACCACTCTTCTCAATATTAATATAACCGGGAATTGCGTTGAGAATTTCAGTCCTTAATGCCTCGATCAATTTTCTCTTTAAGAAACGCTGATGGACAAAAAGACTTACCTCACGCATTGGCTGCGGGTTGGTAAACTTCTTCAATTTCATTTTACTAGTATTATCAAAATCCATGGTAGCCAGCTCCGGGAGTAGCGTGAGCCCTCCGTGTTTATCTACAATCCTTTTTAGTGCGTCTAAAGAACCACTTTCATATTTAAAACGGCCATTGTGTTCGCTGTAGATATGGCATACATTAAGAACTTGATCACGGAAGCAATGCCCCTCGTTTAGGAGCCACAACTCACTTCTGGAAACGTCTTCTACGCTGAGTGCATTTTTATTAAAAAGTTCATCACGATGGTTCACATAGCCATAAAAATTTTCGTAAAACAAAGGTATGGTCCTCATCTCAGGTACTTCTAAGGGGGTTACCAAGAGCCCGATATCAAGGGTTTCGTTCTTGAGTTTTTCTACAATCTGGTCAGTGATGAGTTCCTCAACTTTAATATTTACATTAGGATATCTTTCTAAGAAGTTATGAATGAAAAGAGGAAGAAGATAAGGTGAGAGTGTAGGTATAATACCAATGCTTAAATCACCCGCCAATTCATCTTTTTCATCATTCACAATTTCCTGTACTTGCTTAGAGTTTTTTACCGCCTCTCGTGCCTGGTGAATAATTCTTTTGCCAATCTCCGTTGGTACTACGGGTTGTTTATTCCTGTCAAATATTTGTACACCAAGCTGTTCTTCCAACTTTTGGATTTGCATGCTTAAGGTGGGTTGCGTAACAAAGCAGCTTTCCGCTGCCTTACCAAAGTGGCGGTAGTTATCTACGGCGATTATATATTCAAACTGAATCAGGGTCATACATTAATAAGCTCAGATCGCGAAATTACTCAATCGACTTTGATTCTAACAGTTCATAGCTACTACATTAAAACACGACTTTTTTTAATAATTAAAGGATGAATATTAGGTGTTAGAACATATTATTTAATTAAATTCCATGTATAAATATTTTTAACTCTAAATTGTCTTAAATATGGCTTTTGATGGAAAAGAAGGGAAGTCCATAACCCTGGAGCAAGCAAAAAGATGGACCAAAAGGTATCGTGATGAAAACAAAGGAGCGGTAAAAGCCCAATTTTTCGGATGCGAGAATATTCAAAAGATTCTGGATGAACCCGGATGTATGGGCATTAGGGTGTATTATGGAATTGACGATGACGGGAACCCAAAATTAATGTTGGTTGGAGCAAAAAGGGACCAAAATAACCTATTGCCAAGTTCCGATGGAAAAGGTGGTGAAATTGGAATGATATTGGATGATGGGTCTACTTGTCCTCACTACTGCCCGGACGGTGAGGATCCATTGACCTAAAAGACCTTTTTAAAACGAAGGAGCCTGCATATATTTGAATATATGAGCTCTTTCATTTTTCAAAATATATTTTGGTTTTCCGCTATAACCTCATCCGTATGCGTATTCACATTTGCGCTCACTCAAAATATTAGAGAGAAACGATTAAAACTTATTTTTTTCTTACTCGGTATTTCGGTAATCTGTAGCGCCGCAAACATTCTATTTAACCTAGTTTTTAATAGTCCGCAACCACTTGTTGGAATTGCATATCGTTTATTAGAATTTGGGTTACTTCTAAATTTGTATTGGCTAGAATTTTTTAAGCTAAGTCAAAGAAGTTCTTTACTGAGAGTTTTTTTAATTCTACTTACTTCTTCTACTATTATATATTTTGACCCTACGGCTTTTAGATGGATGAATGCGATTCTATTTGTTTTTTTGAGTCTCGGGCTATATTGGTTATGGATTAAGAGATTGCCGTCAACAGACATTATTAAAGCACCTGGTTTTTGGATTAACAATGGTATCTTCATATACTTTTCTTCGAGCTTACTTCTATTTATTTCAGAAGACTATCTCCGACAGAATTACTACGAGGAATTCGCTTATATATGGAGCTTAAGCAATTTTTTTGCTATAATCAAAAATATATTTTTTTTATACGCCTTTCGCCTTTATAGAGACTACAGGATTCGACATGCCGGCATCTAATGATCCAAATTTCTTATTAATCTTTTCTGTCGGAACGGCCTTGATGTTACTTATGGCTAGTAGTATCATCTTTTTCGTTGTTTACTACCAAAAACGCATGCTCCAAAATAAAATGCAACAACAGGCATTGGAGGGGAAGTACCAAAAAAAGCTCCTGAAAACTACCATAGAGTCCCAGGAGGTAGAGCGAAAGCGTATCGCTTCGGAATTGCATGATGGTGTTGGAGCTATGCTGTCTGCAGCCAAGCTCAATTTGAATTTTTTAAAGTCGTCTGCTAAGAATGATGAAGCTACCGAAGCTATTTTCGAAACAAAAGAAATGATAGATGATACCATCGAAACGGTGCGAAGAATTTCAAAAGATCTGCTGCCGGCCTCGCTTGAAAAGTTTGGATTAGTAGAGGCCTTAAAGGAGTTTTGTGAAAAGGTAAGCTCACCTTCTACTAAGGTAGTTTTTGAGCAAACGTTAAGCGCGTATGATTTCCCAAGCGAAGAGCAGTTACCTGTTTACCGACTTGTTCAAGAAATAGTAAATAATGCTCTGAAACATGCTAGTGCAAGGGTAATAATTGTTCAATTGGAGTTAAAAGATGGCTTGAAACTTGATGTTTCTGATGATGGCATAGGTTTCAATGTTGAAGAGATAAAAAATGATATTAACAAAGGAGTCGGGCTTTACAATATTGAGAATAGAGTGAATATGTTAGGCGGGCAAGTTGAGCTTATCAGTGAGCCAGGCAAAGGAACTTCTTACCAGATAAGAATTGATAGTAATGAGTAAGTGGACAATCTATGTTACGGATGATCAGACTCTTTTTAGAAAAGGTATGTCTCGCCTGGTGAAGACTTTCAAAAAAGTAGGTAAGGTGGAAGAGGCTAGCAATGGCAAAGAGGCGCTGGATTTGGTAAAGAAAGAAATACCACATGTAATTTTAATGGATTTGGAAATGCCTATTATGGATGGGATAGAGGCCACAGAAAAGATCCTGGCAAAGTATCCTAGCGTTAAAATTATTATTTTATCTATGCACGACTCATTCCAGCATATCTACTATTTAATGGAGCTTGGCGCTCACGCATTTTTATTAAAAAATGCGGAGCCGGAAGAAGTGGAAGCTGCTATAGAGGCAGTGATAGAAAAAGATTTCTATCAAAATCAATTAGTTATTGAAGCCCTTAGGAAGGGAGCAATTAATAAGAAGGCAGCCGAGTCAAGACCTTCCTTCAATACATCATTGCCTCTTACCGAACGAGAGAAGGAGATACTTTCATTAATATGTCAGGAGATGACGATGAAGGTTATAAGCGAACGCCTCAACCTTAGTGAACGTACGGTTCAAAATCATAGAGCGAATATTATGGAAAAACTGGATGTAAAAAATACCGTGGGTCTTGTGAGATATGCCTATGAATGTGGCTTAATTCAGTAGAATACAAATACTGTAAACTTGACCGACAACCTTCATCTAAGAAGGTCTCAAATTGGGTCGTTAACTTGATTCATCTAAAAAAGAATCTATTATAAGGGTTTATTCGCTTAAACCATCATAATTAACACTAGGTAATTTTACTCAAAAACATAGGTATATATACTCAAAAATCTACTGTAGAAATTAATTATTTTACCTGATTATCAGATAGTTACATCTAATTGCTTCCACCAGATCTTAAAATTGCACTCGCCCAAGGCTTGCATTCAAATTATCTTTGAGAGTATCAAAATTTTGAAAAGGCCTATGAATCCAGAGATATTAATTGTTAATAAATCGCCGGATGAGCAAAAGGCAATGGGGAACGTTCTTTCTTCGTTTGACCTCAATTTGAACTACGCTAATCATGGTAGCGAAGCTTTGATTATGGCTAAGCGAATGAAGCCGTCATTGATTATTAGTCAGATTAGTGATACATCTATGGATGGCATTACAATGGCGGATATTATACGAAAAGACAAGTTTTTGACTGATGTTCCCATAATTTTCATTCATAACGAGCTGGATTTAAGCCTAATCGCAGCCGCTAAACAGGTTGATTCCAAGGCATTCTTAATTAAGCCTTACATTAATAACTCGCTTATCTATGCTGTAAAAAAAGTATTAGAGATAAGTCAGCTAGAGCGAGTTTCGATTGCGGCCACCAAATCCCAAATGAAATCTTTTTTGTATGCCTGAGAGCTAATTCATCGTTCAATAACTGAAATACAAAGTAAGGAAAATTGAAATAACCTCATAGACAAACTGGTATAAATGGAGATAAATAACTTAAATAACGCATCAAATATAATAACGGTTTTAAACCTGATATATTAAAAGTAATGCTTATGTGAATTTGGGGGACTTATACCTCAGTTCAGTTTGAGCTAATAAGACAGGTAGTTGGCTTTGTAGTTTCTTTGGAGAGAAAGCCCAGAATTTTGAATTAAGCAATTGGGCTTTTTCTTTATATCTTTTAAGATAGCTCTTAAGGTTTTATTTAAGAGGAAAATTAGGTTCCATTTCCCCAAGAAAGTTCTTGGATTTGAAGTGTTGAATAAAAGGGTATGTAATTGTAATACAATTTAGAACCCAATAAAATACCCTATGTAGGGTATTGAGAACTACTTCTAAATTTATCAACTTACCATTTAAAACCGACTTACTCCATTATGACTGGAAGTGTTGCCATAGATGTTGTAATAGGACTTGTATTCATATACCTTTTATATAGCCTTTTAGCATCTTTGGTTGCAGAAATTATTTCTACAAACCTGGGTTTAAGAGCCAAAAATCTTCACAGCGCTATGAACCGCATGTTGAACAATGATAATGTCATTGTTTTTTCCAATAGTAAAGACAAAACAGGTATCGTAAAAAAAATTTACGATCATCCTGAGATACAATCGCTATCAGCGAATAAGATTTTTAGTAAACCATCGGTAATTGAAGCAGGAACTTTTTCTCGCGCCCTTGTGGACACTCTAAGAAACGGTAAGTCTGATGCTGAGGTATCGGATATTAAAGAAGGGATTAAAAGTTATGCTCTTCCAGGGAGTATAGAAGAATACTTGTTGAACTTGGTGGATGAAGCGGATGATGATTTAGATAAACTTAGAAAGTTGTTGTCAAACTGGTTCAATGATACGATGTCCAGTGCAAGCGAATGGTACAAGAGGAATCTTCAGATTATGTTGTTTTTTATCGGTTTAATCATCGCATGGTTTTTTAATTTAAATACCTTCAATATAACTCAGAAATTGTCCATGGACCAGAAGGCCCGAAGCGAATTGGTGCAACTGGCCATAGCTTATGTCGAAAACAACCCCAACTCACCTAAAAATTATGCTAGCTTAGACTCTGAGATAACTGATGAAGATAAGATCTACAACGATAAGATGGATACGTTATCGTCCATTCAAAAACAACTACTGAAAGACATTGAGAATACGCGATCAATTCTTGGTGGTGGCGCTTGGCTGCCTGATTCCCTGGTATTACGTGTAAGAGGGGAATCTGCATTACCGTATTATATTGAATCTAAACTTTTGCCTATGACCAAGGGCTATGAAGCTGGTATTTTTTATTACCACCTTTATGGTATCGGTGATAAGCTGAGTTATGCCTTGAAAATGCTTTTTTATAATTTTCTTGGTTATGTCATTACGGCTATCGCGCTTTCACTCGGGGCCCCTTTTTGGTTTAACCTATTGAAGAGAACAATTGATTTAAAAAAACAACTAAAAAACTAACACTATGGATAAAATAAGACTCGAACTCAACTACCTCGATATTGAGAGAAACAAAAAAAGTTGGAAAATATACTTTGTGTTAGCTACTGAGATGCCCGATAATCCGGGCCAAATGGCTATTACTGCCATACCTGACGGCGAGCCTATACGCGTAAGAAGGCCGGCGGATAATTACATTTCTTTTGTGCCGGAAGGCGATGGCGCCGATGGACTTTTTGTTCTTGAACGAGACATGCCGGAAGATTTTTCAATAAAAGCCAGACTATGGGTCATGCATTCGAGGAAATCGGTACGTTCTGCAGGAGATGTACTTGGCGAAATCAGTGGGTTTCTAGGTGGCGATCAGGGAGGTCAGGTCTTACAATTACTTGGTGGAACCAATCAATGGATAACCCTTGGAATAAAAGGGATTGGCATTGTAGGTAGTGCATTGAAGAAAATGAAAGACAGGCCGCTCGGATGGGTGAACATGGATGAGCATTTTAACCCTGACGGCGAAGAAGATCAGGAATTAGAAAGAAAGAATCAGCTTTCTACAGGTTTTGGCGAGATAGGATGGTCGTGGGTAGTGGATTATGATTGATAATGACTTTCGCAGATCGAATGATAACCAGTAACCCACTTACTTATGCTGTTCATTACAAATAGAGTATTACTTGAGAGCTCACATTCGGAATCCGGTAGAAAGATCTCCTTCGATCTGAACGACAATCAGGCTTTACAATCCGTGTTTTTTTGTGAGCGTCATGGAGAAAATGACTATGAAGAGTTAGGAAGTCTGTCATTTTTTGAAACGTTGAAGACCACATCGGCCAAGCAGATTCTTATTTATATACATGGCTTTAACAACATGCCCGAAGGCGAGGGGGAGATTTTCAGCAATGCCGAAAAGCTGCAGCGCTTGTTCGATAATGCGCAAGAAAACCTGGTAGAAGTAGTCCCCATGATTTGGCCATGCGACAACGATTTTGGCATTTTGAAAGACTACTGGGATGATCAATATGCCGCCCATGCCAGTGCACCGGCATTTAGCAGGGTATTCGAAAAATTTCTGAGTTGGAGAAATACGGATTTTGATACCCCGGATACCTGCATGAAGCGAATTAATATTCTATCGCATTCTATGGGAAACCGGGTATTGAAAAAGACGCTACTGGAGTTTAAAGACCTAAGTTTTTTAGGGGAAAACATACCCCTGATTTTCCGAAATGTGTTTATGGCGGCGCCTGATGTTGTTAACGAAACCCTGCAAAAATATCATGAGGGTAAGATTATCACTCAGGTTTCCAGGAATGTACTTGTATTTTATGCCGCCGATGACCTGGCTTTACGCGCCAGTAAGGTTGTTAATTTAAAAAACAAAGTAGTTTCCAGACGGCTAGGGCATACCGGCCCCGAAAATATGAACCTTGTGCCGAAAAATGTGTACGCTTTCGACTGCGACGAGTTTAACAACAAGTGCGACCCTAAAGGGCATACTTACTTTATGGAAGATAGAGATGGCACACCGACCCCGGTTTTTGAGCAAATGCTCTCAGCGATAAGTACAGGTAGAGTTACAACAGCAGATAACGAAAGAAATACGGTGATCCTTTAACACTTAAATGAGTATCTAGGCTTTGATAAACGCTCACACTCACATATTTACACAAAAACATGTTCCGGATAAGTTTTTACCAGAAGCCGCTAAATGGCTGGCAGATCGGTTGCTAAAGAAGAACACGGCCAAATTCTTCAAGAAATTGAAAATGAATGCTCTGGCGGATCTAAGTTATAGATATTATACTTTTAAGGCTATAGGGGAAATAGGAGATCAAAACGCCATTTTTAAACATTTGAGGGGATTCTATCCTGAAGACACATCAATTGTTGTGCTATCAATGGACATGGAATATATGGGCGCCGGTAAGGTTCCAGAGTCTTTTGAATTACAGCTTAAAGGGTTGGCTGATCTTAAAAAAATACATGGAAATAAGATCTTACCTTTTGTTTTTGCACATCCTGAAAGACCCAATATACTCGACATTGTAAAAAAACATATTGAGGACCCCGAGGCTCCCTTCAGTGGGATAAAAATATATCCGGCATTAGGTTATTTCCCAACGGATCCAAGGTTAGACGAAGTTTTTGCTTATGCAGAGGTCAATCAAATTCCAGTTATGACCCATTGCACAAGGGGCGGAGTTTTTTATAAAGGGAAACTGACGGTTGAGCGAAGAACAGATCCCGCAGATGGGAAAGAATACCCGAAAGCAAAGAATAGCAAATTTACAGAGGTGTACTCAGATCCTGATCGGTACAGAGCGCTCCTAAATAAATACCCGAAACTAAAAATATGTTTCGCTCATTTTGGCGGAGCCGGAGAATGGGATAAGTATCTGAACAATTCCTGGCACGGACAAGATAACGATGGCAAAAGCTGGTTCAGCAAAGTCAAAGAGCTTTTGATTGAATATGACAATGTGTATACCGATGTCTCTTATACCTTGTATGATTCAAAATACTATGGTCTTTTAAAAACTACTCTTATGGATTCGGTCTGCAGAAAAAAAGTCCTTTTCGGAACAGACTACTATATGCTGGAACAAGAAATAAGTGAGAGGGCGTTTGGCATTAATCTGAGAGGCCATTTAGGTCAGAAAGACTTTGACCAAATTTCTATAACAAATGCAAAAGCTTATTTAAATCTCTGAAGCCATGTTTGCAGATACTCACGTACATCCCATGATAAAATATGTTCATAAGGAAAAAGATAACTTATGGAATTCATTCTAAGGGCCTTTAAGGTTAATAGAGTTACCTAAATAACCTTGTAGGCATACCAGCCTTTTCGCAATCTGACATGCGGCGGCTGGCGAAGGGGAATTTTCAACTGATTTTTTGTGCATTGCATCCGCAGAAACATTAGATCTTATTCACCAATGTCGGTAATTCAATAGATGACCTTGTAGACATTGCAGCTGTCTAAGTGATTTTCTATCCCTAAAAGGAGGATCGAAAAATACCGTGAACCTGCATATGACCACTTTGAACAACTGGATATTGAACTTAAGACCTTGGTTAACGGGCAAAACCTTTCAGTATGACGGTAAATGGTAAGCCTTTAATTAATGAAGACGGCTACAACCGGTAGATGATGACAATGAATACGATGACAGTGTCTCCTCTAACCTGTGGAGTATAAGCCTCTATGACGATGAAGTCATTCGAATCCATGAAAAAAAGGCCTTATCGGATTAATCATGGACCAGCGTGTATTGGCTGGTATCGAAAAAATAAAGCAGCTCAAATGCCGACTGGATGAAATATCTTATGATGGAGACAATCCTTTTGAAGGGCTGGATAAAGATGAAGCCTGGTTCAAAATGGTCTTTGATCAAATAGTACACATTGTAAATACAGTCATAAAGTGATAACTAGTAATTCGCTGGTGGACAAAAAGCTGATTTGGGATCGTATTTGTATAGGCAGTGACTTTGACGGACAAATAGATTCGATCAATGCGTTTAAGAAGGCCACCGACTTCTATGATTACAGGGACGAGCCCACTGATTGTCCGGATAAATCCGAGAATGGCCAGTTAAACCAACTGATGTATCTTAAAAGTACAGTTAACATAATCGTACTATTGATCATTACGGGTCTGGGGGCTCTATATCGGCACCATAGGATTCATCCGTGAAGACTTAAAGAGTCCCAAGGTGAAGTAAAAATCAACAAATCATTACGATCACTTAACAATCTAACCTTTTGGGAGGTAACTCGTTATCTTTGACTATAACCACTACCACTATGAATGCTATAGTTAAAAAACAGGCTATCCTCCAATCGTTGGATTCCATGAATACGGCAGAAATGGATGACGTGTTGGATTACATTAAGCAGTTGCTTTACAACGAGCGCCTTGATCGCGATTATCAGACATTTAAGAAAAATGCTATGGATCAGATCAATAAGGCCCTACATGGTGACGAGCAGCTCGCCGTTTAGTACCTAGTTGTATTGTACGTAATTGCGCCACTTTTCCAGAGCCTCCTTCATATCATTCGGAAGATCTGAAGAGAACTGCATACGCTCTTTTGTAACGGGATGAATGAAGCCGAGAGATTTGGCATGTAGCGCCTGCCTTGAAATTATTTTAAAGCAGTTTTCTACAAAGCCCTTGTATTTTGAAAACTGAGTACCTTTCACAATTGTATCACCGCCATAAGTGGCATCATTAAAAAGGGGGTGCCCGAGGTATTTCATATGAGCACGGATTTGATGCGTACGTCCTGTTTCCAGGTTACATTTGATTAGGCTCACATATCTTAATTCTTCTAGCGCCTCATAATGCGTTATTGCATGTCGACCAATGGAGTTATCCTCAAAAGCCATTGTTACCCTCCTATCTTTTGGACTTCTTCCGAGGTTAATATTTATTGTTCCCGATGATGGTTCCGGTATTCCCCATACAATAGCATGATAAGTCCGTTCAATATTATGATCGAAGAATTGCTTGGCAAGACCAGTCATAGCGGCCTCTGTTTTAGCGATTACCAACAGCCCGGAAGTATCTTTATCGATCCTATGTACCAGCCCGGGCCGACCATCATTGCCTTTCATTTCAGGTAAATTCTGGAAATGATACGTAAGGGCATTTACCAGTGTTCCGGACCAATTTTGATAAGCGGGATGCACAACCATACCAGCTTCTTTATTTACCACCAAGAGGTATTCATCCTCATATACAATATTAAGAGGAATATCTTCCGGAACTACTTCGGTATCTCTCGGTGGTACCCGTATCAAAATTATTATTTCGTCATTTGGGTGTACTTTATAATTGGGTTTAACATCACTACCATTTACTTTTACAAAACCATCTTTAATTGCCACCTGAAGTTTATTTCTAGTAACGTTGGGCAGGCGGTCCATTAGGAACTTGTCAATTCTTAGAAGCGCCTGATTGGGATCTGCTACTATGCGCTGGTGCTCATAAAGCTCATCGGTAGTTTCTTCAACACTCATATTACGGTCTTCGTTTGAAGATACATGGTCCTTTCTCCGCACCTCAAACTTGTTCACCTTGTGCATATAAGCCTTGATCGCAACTGGTTAGCTGAGTGGCCGTTTACACTACCTTTGACGTGTCGTATGAGGCGCCAAGCAGTTCACTGTTACAGGCCCTTACCCCCATTTGCCCTTCAAATCCATTCTCTGTTTTTAGAAGGATTACTTCACAACCTACCTTTAATTCCAAAGAATCTGGTGTTAAGCCAGACAACGGGTCGTCAAGTTTATAGTCACCTGCAAATCGCATAGGGTCCTTGATGAGATAGATAGCGCTGACATATTCTTTAGTCTCATTTATTGATAATTGATAAACTCTTTGTCGGTACGGGAGATCCAGTTGTGAGGCAGCGGCCTGTTCCACATAGAGCCACCTTCCATTATAACCTTTATTTTCCCATATAGGACTAACATTAAGATGAATATTGGAATAAGAAGAATCTTTTAGAGACTGGTCTCTACTATTAAAACTTCCGACAAGGTAGGACTCTAAAAGGCCAAGGATCTTTTCATCTTCTGTTCTACAAGCAAAGGATAATAATAGTAAGGCTAGCGCCCAGCTGTATCTCATTTAAATCAGTCTTTTAATATATAAAGCTAGGGCTTTCGCATCTATACCTCATACCAATAGGTGAACCGGCCGGAGGGTCGAGAGGGCTGCTAAATTCAAAGTCTTCAGGACGCTTAAAATAGCGTTGAATAACCAACTCAAGGTACTCATAATGTGCCCTGGTACCTCGATTAGCTGCCGGCTTGGCTTTTAACCAATCAGCTAGCCTGTTCAAATGGAGATTAGCGAGGGCTTTAACCTGGGGGCCACTATCATCATTAGCGCTTAACTTAATCAGGTTTTCCACTACAAGGGAATTTACAGTTCTTTGAATCTCACCCGGATATCCCTCCATAATTTTGCTCCTGACAGTTTCAGAGATCAGCCTATGTAATATATCATTAAGGTTCGGTTGATCACTATTTCGAGCGCCATACTCGATCAGTCGCTGAGCCCGTGCCGGATTAAGGAGCAATGACAAAGTCATATTGGCCGCGCTTTCGGCGGCGCCTAAAGGATCAAAAGTTAAACCTGTTCTGATATTAATTATTTCACGACTTCGTGAATAGCCCATGGGTCGCGGAGGGATCATTTTGATTACCTTTTCCGGCAGCGCCAGATATTCAGCGCTTAGCGTTGCCAAAAGAGCATCAATGGCTTTCATTTGTTCTTCCCTGGTGACAAACTCTGTGATAGGTTGTCCATCTCCTCGTAGCGCATAACGGTAATTTAAACCTCCCACAAGCTTAACAGCCGCCTCGGTTTGATACCTATGAAAGAAATATATAGGGGCCAATACTTCTTCCAGTTTGGCATAAGCTACTCCTTTTCTAATGTTCTTCTCTCCGAAATTTTTTAAGGCTATTTTTCTAACCTCAAGCACGTGCATCAGTTCTTCAGACGCATTTTTACCATTGTCCCAAAGATGAGCGTAAGGGTGAGCGCCACTTTGTGGTCGCGCATCCTGATCCGATATAAAAGTAAGCCCTTCTTTAAATGAGTTCTGGATAATCTTTTCCAATTCAGCATTCTCATTTACGCCTTCCGGGAAATCCTGATAGCCATATATCACACTGACTTTATCCCAAGCGCCAATCTTATCATCATAAGCGTTTGATAAATCTATTTTACCATCTTTAATTTGGGCAACCGGATGGGGATAATCCATAACAGAGGCCCTACCTTCTGTGCTAGAGGAATAGCTATGTGCCAGGCCAATAGTGTGGCCTACTTCATGAGCTGAAAGCTGTCTTAATCGCGCCAAAGCCATTTCCTCCATTGCTGAAGGCGCCTCTGTCCCGTCTTCATACGGTGCTAAAAGCCCCTCGGCAATTAGAAAATCTTGCCTTACCCGTAAAGAACCAAGTAACACGTGGCCTTTAATGATCTCTCCAGTTCTTGGATCAGTAACAGAACTGCCATAAGACCAGCCTCGAGTGGATCGGTGTACCCAGTTGATTAGATTATATCGTACATCCATCGGATCGGCATCCTCAGGTAACATTTTTACCTGGAAAGCATCTTTATATCCGGCAGCCTCAAAAGCCTGGTTCCACCATCTTGCACCATCCAAAAGCGCTGATCTTATGGGCTCAGGGGTTCCGCGATCTAAATAGTAGATGATTGGCTCCACGGCTTCACTAACAGCGGCTGAAGGGTCTTTCTTTTTTAGCCGATGTCTTGTAATAAACCTTTTTTCAATGTCTTCACTGATCGGGGTGGCGTAGTCCATATACATTGTGGCATAATACCCCGTTCTGGGGTCAAACTTCCTGGGGGTGTAGTCATCATCAGGAAGTTCTACGAATGAGTGATGTTGTCTAACAGTGAAACTTGTATTAGTAGGCGTCACACTACGAATATATCTACCTGCAGGTGAGCCCTTAAAAGTGAGCGTGGTTTCAAATTCGGAATTTTTCGGGAAGTTCTTGGTTCGCTCTAAATAAAAGGCAGATCGGCTTTTATCGACAGAGTAATTTCCTTGTCTGGAATTCTTTAAACGACCAACGACATTGTGAGCATCCTGCATTAGAAAATCAGTGGCATCAACTAATACTTTCCCGTTTTCTTCGGTGATCAGTTTAAATCCCCATAATACGGATTTTGCGAATGCATCTTCTACAGCCTTGCGCTCGTCTTCATTATCGCTCAATGCTCGGTATCTATAATTTGGCTGAACGAGCAATATCTTGGGTCCTCTACGATCAAATTTCACCACCCGTTCATTTCCTAACTGGTTGCGGTCAAGTCCGATATCATTTGAACCGACTCCCGAAGCCAGTGAGTTGACATACAAAAATTCCTGATCGAACTTATCAATCTCTACTAAGATCTTATCTTCCTTCTCGTTGTAATAGAAGTTGAAAAACCCCTCATACTTCTTCATACCGTTCGTTTTTAAGGCTATGGCTGAGGTATTTGTATTGGCTACAGGCTTCTTTTTTCGTTGGGCTATGGAATTAGAGATAGCAGTGCATCCTAAAAAAAGAATGATTGATAGGGTAAGGCTTTTGTTCATAGTTCCGATTTGTTGTAGTCTGATAAATGTATAAATTAATGAAGGGCCAAGCAATCAAATTTATTCTGAGTGGAAAAATTTCGAACTACCTGTGTCTTTCTATAAACAAGTGATTATGCCTTTGATCATTGACCTGAACAAGTTGAATACTTCCAGACATATGACCGATGAAGAGATCGCCGTTGAACAGCGAATCATTGAGGTGTCGAAAAGAGATGTGCAGAAATTCAGAGCAATCTATGATCGTTATTTTGAGGATATTTTTGAGTTCATTTATCGTAGGACGGATGATGAGCAACTGGCTGATGATCTCTGTTCGCAAACATTTGTAAAAGCGCTGGAGAATTTAAAGCGGTATGAGTTTAGGGGATTGCCCTTTTCAGCCTGGCTTTATCGTATTGCTACAAATGAGGTGAATAAACATTTTAATAAGAAGAATAGAAACAGGGTGTTTAGCCTGGAGGAAGAGCGGGTAAAAGAGCTGATGGAAACCGATGATGAAGGGTTTACCGATGCCCAAATTCAACAGGTGAGGGAGATACTCAATAATCTGCCAACAGCTACTATGGAGATTTTAGAGTTAAGGTTCTTCGAAGGGCTAGGCTTTAAAGAGATCGCCTATATCCTGAACATTGGTGAGAGTGGCGCCAAAATGCGACTCTACAGGGCAGTTGAGAAATTAAGGGTCCAGTTTAATTTAAATTGGAAAGAATAATGGGACGACACGAAATACGGTTACGTAGGTATAAGATGACTTCAAGAAGAATAGAAGGACATAAGAATTACTATGATGTGATGAAGAAACATCAGCGTGGTAG
>CALBPF010000320.1 GCA_937899105.1 uncultured Flammeovirgaceae bacterium
CGTGTCGACACTATTTGTACAGCATCTAAAATGATTACGTTATCTCCATAGTTTTTGTCAATTATGTATTCTTGATTTCTCCTTTCGACAAAATTCTCCACCTGCGAATTAGTCAATGCGGATTCAAGCTCAAAAGAAAAAGGAGGAACGGGTAGAAGCTCATTACTTTCCATTTCAATAAAAAAATTATGATTCGACTTGTTCTTTTTCTTTTTAGCATGTAGAATGAAATTAATGGTATCATAAAATACTAGTCTTTCAAATCGAAAAAAACCGTCATTATCAGATGCTTGTTCCTTGTGAAAAAGGTCTTCGGTAAAGCCAAAAAGTTCCAAGTGACCCACGGTAGACTTATTTCTAAATGTGAAATTTTTTAATTGCCCCGAAAAAGAGATCCCTTTTTCAGGCATGTAATAAAAATTTTGTGGAATGGTATCCTGAACTTCTTTCCAAAGAAAACGTCTCCAACCATAAGTCAAAAGCATAAAGTCCAGCTCGCGATGGAGGTCAGGATTACTTAAATATGCAGAAGGGTTTGCTAGCTCACCGTTCAAGTCCGAGCTAAGAAAAAGAAAAGAGGTCAGGGTTTCATTTTTCGGATCAAAATGAATTACCTCATTATTGGTAACAGAAACAGTCAAATTAGAGGTAATTGCCTCAACCGCTGATAGTTTTGCTTCGACAAGGCTTCTTCTTTTAAAAACCGAATCACTGAGAAGAACATTTACATTCTGATAATAGTCTCCATGGTCGATGAATACAAGACGGTCGGCCTGCGGGACCCCAAATCGATTGAAAAGTGTTACGTAGCAAATGCCCGAAGGAATAACTTCTTTCTTAACTTTTATGGCCTTCTGGGTGCTTTTAGTTCCAGAAATCTGAACATTAAAGGCAGGGATTCCCCTTACCACACCCATTAAATACGCACCCTCTAAGCCGTCAGGAATATTGGTTTTCATAGCGATGTTCAACTCTTCTGACTCAAGTGAGTTCCGAATGGCAATAGTAGAGCCTTTTTCCATTACCTCGGGGAACGTAAAATCTGCTTCAACCAAGGGATCATCTAGAAGAACGGTATATGCACCTATTGCCTGGGGAAGCACGACGGCAGCAATACCTTTTTTATCAGATTCAAAACTTGCCACTGGCTCTCCTGCTGATGTGGAAATAATGGAGCCGCTCACCTGTATTGGCTCACCTGTTGTTTTTAGACTCGCCTTTATGGCTACCACAGAAGATATCTCTTTCACCAAATCTCCTCCTTCAGGGTAAAAATCGAGCCTGACTATTTTAGTTTCGGGTTTCGACTTTCTTTTCTGAGTTCTCTTAGGGTTTTCAGCTTGAACTGGTTCTTCATTGTTTAGTTGCTTCGGCCAGATGGGGAATACCTGAATTTTTTTTTCAAACAAATAAGCTTGGTCGAACTGCAACTGCCACTTTGTATAAGCCTTGATCATGTAATGACCTTTGCGCCATTTTTCAGATATAGCCAGATCTCCTGGCGCTAACCCTTCGGAAACAGGCAATATTCTTTGTTGAAGTAGTTTTCCTAAATCATCATAAAGTTCAACATAAACAGTTGTACTCTGCTTGGACGGCTGATGCCCAATGGCATCTACTACAAAGGTCTGAAACCATATAGTATCTCCCAGTGCATAATAGGGTTTATCGGTTACCACATAAACCTTTTCCTGAAGGTTTTTAACACTATAGTTTTCTAATTGATTCTGAATTTTATCTGATTCAAAACTCAAGGAAACATCTCCCTGTGCCAGGGATGAATAAAAGTCGAAAAATGTGAACGTAATAATGAAAAAGAGGGCACTCAACTGCTTCACTGTTTTTTAATTTGGGAGTGTTATTGAAAAAAAAGTTGTTATTTAAGCGAAATAAGAGTCTATCTTCTTTCTTTTATTTCCCTCGGTCATTTCCGATACTCTTAATAGCTTCTCAATAAAGTGGTAAATCCAGTTGGGACTAAGCAAAACGTATTTTAAACATCTGAACTATAAGCGCTTAATTACTTTAAATGTTCTCGTTTCTTTATTTGACTTTACTTTTAAATAGTAGATTCCAGGTCTTCCATCTATTGTTAAATCAAACTGAGTGTTATTTGGCCTAAAAGTACCCGCAATTTTACCTGTAACATCGAAGATCATTATTTCAGAAATACCATAATACGCATGAGTATCGAAATGGATTACTCCTTTTGTTGGATTAGGCCAAAATGTGTATTCTAAATTTCCTGTATAGCCAACAACAGAAAGAGGAATGGTTGGATCAGGAGCATCTAACATTCTAAACTTATACACTTTAGAGTATAAAGTGGCGAGGGTATCCATAACCGTCTGATGTGCGACACCTAAAGGATTCATTACTCCTGGTTTTTGCCGGCCAGTACCGCTACTTGCCGCCCAAGAATCAATCACACCGCAAACGTGCCACCCTACGAAGTTAGGGTTAGAAAATGCGTCTTTCGCATACTGATTGAACCAAATTGCTCGTTGGCTTTGGTTAGCTGCTGTTGGTGTTTGCGGGTTAGGCATTTGGGGATCATCATTTGATCCGAAACCTCCATCACCGTTGATCATAGGTTTATTACCAATTGAAGCGATTAAATCTTGAATATCTTTTTGGGCCTGGTCTTTTCCATAATACTGAAACAGAACTACATCTACATAGTCCTTCACAGCATCAACCAACAATTCCAATTCACTTATATCCCTGATATTGGCATTTAATTTGTCACCCAGGAACATATGATTTTGATCAACTGCACGGAATGAAGCTAAGGCAACTTCATAATATTTACTGATACATATCTTATTAAATAAATTGTTATCAGATATTTCTTTTGCGTTATCAAAATCAGTTTTTTTTCTCCAGTTGGTTGCATTTTCTAAATCCGTCCAGGAAGAATAACTTGTATTGTAAGTATTATTAAATTCGGAAATGCCGGAATATATGGTTTTCATGGTTTTAACATATTCTTGCTTACCAGGTGCGGTCGAGGCCAGGTTTCTTAAAACCATTGCAAACGTGGGAATACCTGCGTTTCCTCCGGCAGTTCTTGCATATACATCTGTCAAAACTGGAACATCTGACATGGCATAGCCGATAATCATTTTATCATTGATAAATGGTTTTACTTGTGAGTTTGCTTTAGAATCACACCGTTCTTTGAATTCCGTTGAAAAAACATCCATATAATCAGAAGCTTCGGCTCTTTGGTGCATAGAAATATCAAGTGGACGGTATTGCCTTATGTAAGGCAGAAAAGAATCACGAGACTTAAGTATAGCGTCTTCGTTATGGTAACCCATGGAGTTTGCTCCAACACTTTTTGTAATGTCTATTGCATGCTGGTACCATCCATTATTCCAGTTATTGGAGCCTATTGCCCCTCCAAGTTCATTTTCCCAATAAGATTTGTTGTAATCTTTTTTCCATAAGTTAGAATGAAAGTGGTTTATCCCAAGTGAGAGGAAAGCATTGTTATCTGGTGTGACAAGCCACCATTGATCGCCGTCAAATTCAGTTCGGAAAAAACCATTCCCCCCTGTAAAGGATATTTCGGCAAACCCACCATATTGATCCCATGTTTGGGAATTTGCTTTTTCAGACAAAAAAATAGTTGAAACGAAAAGTAGGAAAGAAAAAACGCTCTTCATCTGTTAAAACTTTTTAGTAGAGGTGTCAAAACCTAAATGTTTTCCTTTATTTCATCAATCATCCAGTTGACAATCCGCTCATAATCATAGTCCTTTTTTGCCCCCCACTGCTCGATACAATAAACACCCCGATAACCTTCTGATTCCATAATTCTCACACATCTTCCAAAGTCATAAGAAATATGGTCATACTTCTCATCAAAATTTGAGGTCTTGGCGGATACAAGTTTTGTATGAGAAGCAATTTGCTTTAACGCAACGTACCGGTCCACATCCTTTTTATAGTTCCCAAAATCAGCGAGTAAGCCCACGTTCTCATCAGAGAGATCATTGAATATTTTGGTATGATTTGAAGGTATAGAGTATAAATCAAAGTGATTTTCCACTAAAAAAACTAAGCCCTTCTTTTTGCAATAGGTATTTAAATACTTCAAAGAGCTTAATGAGTCTTTATATGATTTTTTCATCGCACTTGCCCGAACCATTTTAGAACCAAGGTACGCTGCGGTATCAATCCAATCCGTCATTTCAGAAAGTGCTTTTTCACGCTTGGTTTGGTCGGGATCAGATAAGTCGTTCTTAGTGTCTGCCTGAATGTTAATGAGGTTACATTTAGTCTTTCGCAGGGACTTCTTGATGCCATTAAGATAAGATTTATCCTTAGACTCGAAATGTTGCGACCATAACTCAACATTCGAAATACCGAATCGCTCCTTATAGTATACCGGAACCTCGTCCAGTTTCAGTGGTTCAGCACTTTCGGCCTTGAAACGATCCCGAAACACTACAGTGGTCATCCCGATTCGGGACATGGGATCTGCTTTTAATTGTTTGCCAATTACTTGCGGCGAAAACAAACATGCTCCTGCAAATGCTGATGTAGTTTTTATAAATTCTTTCCTGTTCAATGCTAATAATTTTGAATCGTGATAGTAGTACTCAAGAGTCTATTTATTGAGGTAGTCAATGACATTTGATATTAATTGTTTAACCGATTTATTACCAAGCGAATTGCTGTCGTGCCCTGGAACCAGAACAACAACTTTTCCTTGCCCGTAATCATGAACCCATCCCTGATTGGCTACACCATTTTTTTCTGATTTACTTTTCAGGAATACGGTAGTGGATTCATCAATTTCCATCCTGTATTCTTCGTCCGTAATCCGAAATGGCTTAATACCTTTTGATAATTCTGGCATGTCTCCTGTAGGGTATACCTCTATCTCTACTCTTGGCGGGTGCCCTTCATGGGTCGCTTTGGCAAGTCTTCTAATACTTCCACCTTCAGAATAATAGGCATGGCCCGCATGATGCAAAAACAGGTTGCCACCATTTTTTACGTATTCTTCTATTTTCTCCTCTTGTTCACTTGTCATCCACTGGTTCTCTTTCCACTCAGGCGAGAGAAACAATCCTTCCTTAAAGTTGTGTAAATCGTCAAGTCCCCAGCGGCTAATAACGATTATGTCGTAGACCTCAAGACCATCGAAAGGGACGTCATAATCGTAAACAACATCCGTTTCGACCCCCTTATTTTTCATTTGCTTCACAATGGACGTATATTGGTAAGCAGCACTATGCCATGCATCACCAATGATGGCTAATCCTCTTTTGGATTCCTGAGTTTTTATGACCTCGCCAGCAGACAATTCAGAATGGTAAATTGTCAATGCGAGCACAAAAAGGATAAAACTGATTCTTCTCATAACGTTGCTCATTTAAACTTCTCCACGATATGTTCTGCCATTCTAAACCCCAGAGCCATGATAGTCAGTGATGGATTAAAACCAGAATTCGTCACATGAGTGCTGGCATCACCGACATATAAATTGTCAATGCCATGAACCTGACCATATCTGTTGGTCACGGATGTAGTTGGATCATCTCCCATTCTACACGTACCTGCTTGATGAACCATAGCTGGATTCCCCTTTTTTCCCGGCACTCTCCAGATTCTATTCGCCCCTGCTTCTTTTAAGATCTCCTCACTTCTGTCACTCATGAAATCGCAATGCTTAAAGTCTAATGGATGCCGCTCTCCTGCCAGGCCAACTATTGGCATACCCCAGTAGTCTTTTTTTGTTTTATGGATAAAAACACGAGAATTGAAATTGGGCATTTCCTGGACACAACATCGCAGATTAGTATATCTGTAAAAATTTTCTCTTTGAAACTCTTTGTGGGTAAGCCCCCATGTAGGCTCCCATGGAGGCCTTCGTTTTGCAAATCTTAAAGGGCCAAAATGAAAATCGTAATGTATGGAAGCTCCGCCAACAATACCTTCATTGTGGTGATTGTAATCAGCTATGGCCATGGTCGCTCCGGGACCGTTCCATGAATGAATATCTTTGGGGAAGGTACCAGCAGCACCGCAATAGGCATGCGACTGTAGGTTTCGTCCTACCCACCCATAATTGTTGCCAAGACCATTCGGAAATTTAGCTGTCGTTGTGGTCAGGAGTAACCTTGGCGTCTCCGTTGCTGATGCGGCAATAACTACGATATCAGCCGATTGAAAATGTTCCAGATCGTTTTTGTCGTAATATTTAATACCAATGGCTTTACCATTATCACCCATTACAACTTTTGTAACCTGAGTATGAATCCGTAAATCCAAGTTACCACTTTCGATACCTACAGGAATGACCGTATTGTGCGTACCATTTTTGGCATCTACAGGACATACTGATGTGAGACAAATCCTGTTTTGGATACAGGACGATCGATTATTATAAGGAACAGAGTTCCTGGCCATGGGGACCGGAAATGGATGCAGCCCCAATCGCTTACATGCATCACTAAATAATTCTCCTAATTCAGAAGTTTTAAAGGCAGGCATTGGGTACTCCTTCTTTCTAGGCGCTGCAAACGGATTGTTGCTGGCATCACCAGCTACCCCGATTTCCCACTCAGCCTTTTCGTAATACGGCTCCAGGTCGTCATAAGAAATAGGCCAATCGGCAAGCGTGGTTGTTTTAACCTCACCATAGGTGCTTTTCATTTTGAAGTCTTCTCTCATGAAACGCCAGGCCATGGCTCCGTAGTTTACCGTGCCGGATCCCACATTATAACCAGTATGTCCTATTCCTGTAGGAACCTCAACCTCCCCGTCTTCGGTTTCTTTGATTAAAACCCGGGGATTCTTTTTTCTGTCTATGGGAAGAACCCCTCTGGATTTGAGCAGTTCATCATGTATTTTTCCATCGTATTTCACCCATCCCCCCCGTTCGAAAAGTACGGTCTGCAACCCGTTGACTGCCAATTCTTTAGCAACTACACCCCCACCAGCTCCCGCACCCACTACAATAGCATCTGCATGTTTATGTTTCATCGTTCCTGATCTTAAAATAAGTATGGGGGTTCGATTCTCATCATTTCAAAACTGACATGATCCTTATTGCCGCCATGCTGAGGGTTGCTGTAAAAACCTTCAATTGTATGTTTTCTAATGGTCTGAAAAAATGCTCCTTGCTTTGCATCCCTCCAGTTTGTCTTCGGTAGTTTAGACTTTTCCATATCAATAAGGAGCGCCGTTTGTTCGTCGAAGGGTAAGTCCTCGAATAGTTCCCCCTTTAATTGCTTGCAGCTTGCTTGCAGAGCAGCTATCCCGTTTCTATACAACTTCTGATGTTGCTTATAAATATGCCTCAGTTCCCGATCGATGTAATTTATTACTTCAGCATCAGTGGCGCCTGGCTCCTTGTCGGCTGGGATTATTTGCTCGCAGATTGCAATTACGCAGCTGGCTTCCGTCACAGTAAAAAAATAATAGGAACTTGTTTCCCTTTCTGTACAAGAATATGTCGCTAGCATCCCACCACCAATTAGTGCGGTATTTTTAATAAATGCTCTTCGTTCCATACTGTGAAAATTTGAACTCGGTACTCCACAAAAGACCAATTTTTCACTCCCCCAAGGGTTCATTTTTGTCTTTTTAATGTTTGATGTTTGCTTTATTTATCTGGAACAATCTATCTTTTTCATGCTTCTATTGACTTCCAGGCAAAGAGCTCCCGTGCCATTCTTTTATCCATCATTAAAGGAATTAATAAGAGCTAGTCAATTACCCGAAACCAAGTAAAATAGCCCACGAGACGCATTCAGACCTTTTAAGGAAATTAGCAAACCTTGCTATGAGAGATAAGCGCTTTATTTGGTATAGGAAAAATTCCTGATTCACGGTAAGCAGTATATGACCAAAAGGAGATACTCAAAATGAATGGCATTACAAAAACAAAAGTCAGTATCCTTATCTTATGCATTATGGCTTTATCCGCCAGCCTAAATGCCCAAAATTTGACCTTCGGAAATAAATCTTTCGTTCACCTCGAAAAGATAAATGACGTTTGGTGGTTGGTTGATACAAATGGTAAGAAATTCGTTTCAACCGGCATGAACCACATTCAGGCTAATATTCGGTTTGCTTCTTACAACAAGGAATATTGGGCAGAGAAATTTGGAGAGAATATCCTGGCGAACGGACGATTCAATGGTAGGGCCCTGCCGGAAATCAAAAATTGGATGGCACAAGTGGTCAAAGACCATAAAGATTATGGTTTCAACACTATACCATTTCACCGGCAATTAAATATCCCGGATGAATACTTTGAGGAATTAGAGATTTTTTATTTCGGAAAAATTAAGACCGGAATTATTCATGCGAACCGTGTGAAAAACTTATCTCCGGACGGGAAATTCCCTGATGTGTTTAGTGATGAATTCCGAAATAAAGCGGATAGAACCGCTAAAAACTATTGCTCGAAACACAAAAATAACAAGTATTTGCTTGGATACACCTACGAAGATTTGCCGGCATATGAATTCAATATGTACAAGCAAGCGCACCGAAGAAATAAGAAAGGCTTTGTTTACCATCCCTGGGTGGCAGATATCATTAACAAGAAAGGCATGACTAAAGGGAAAAAGGTGTGGTTATCTATTTTAAAGGATAATTACAGGAGTGTGGAAGAGGTAGCCGCTAATTACAATATCGACCTAAAAAAGTGGGAAGACATTGCATCAATTTCGATCTGGCCTGAACCAGTAAATAAAGAAAAGTGGTTGGTCGACCAGGAGGAGATGAACAAACATATCCTGGACCATTGGCACAGAATAAACCGGGAAAGTATTCTAAAATATGACCCTAACCACTTGATATTCGGAGATAAGCTATTTTGTCATGGTAAGGGATATCCGGATTGGGTGTTTGAAATTGTTGGCAAGTACGTCGATGTGTTATTAATTCAGGACTATGAGATGCTTAAACCTTCACATATTGAGGAATTAAAACGGTACCATAATTTATCTAAGAAACCCGTACTGAACGGTGATGCGTCCTATGCTTTTACCGTTGAAGAGCAGAACGCCTCAAAGGGATTACAAGTTGAAAGCCATGCCGCCGTGGGAGAAGAATATACCACTTACCTAAAAGGAATAATGAATCTTCCCTTCATGGTGGGCTGGCACAATTGCGGCTACTTGGAACAGTGGACAGGTGGCAGGCTGGATGATACAGGCAAGCAACAAACTGGTCTTTTTGACCCGTTTGGAAAACCAAGGTCCGATGCACTTGATCCGATTAAAAACGCCAACCTGAAGGCTGCAGAATGGCACGAAGATGCAGGTGCATCAGCGTTTGAATATTCAAAAAGAAAAGATAGATGGGATTAGATTCCAATATGCTAGAAATAACTTGTAAAAGAAAACCAATTCTTAAATCTCATATAAAAATGGCTTCTACATTAATCGATTTAACAAAGAAATAGCAAGTACTCACTTATCATGAAATACTTTATAATTCCATTTGTTTCCACATTACTACTCTCTGTATCTGGCAACGCTCCGACAGGTGTCGCTGAAAAGGCGAAAAAACCAAAAATAGTGATGGTTCCTTAAGAGAAATTGTTAAAGAAAAATTTCCCGAAAACAATGTGTATATCGGTGCAACTTCATTCTACCAGAGAATAGAAGGAAACCATGCCGAAAGTAAGATATTGGCCAAGGAGTTCAGTTACATCACTCCTGCCAACTCATTCAAGCAAACTTACGTTCATCCTGAACCTGGAAAGTGGAGATGGGAGCAACCTGATGCATGGATTAAGTATGCAGAAGAAAACAATCAGTACGTAAGAATTCACGGCCCCATTGCGCCACAAGCCTCGCGATGGGCGATGGAAGATAACAGAAGCGCGAAAGAGCTGGAAAAGAATCTGGAAGAATACATGACTGCCCTGTGCAAACGGTATAATGGGCATGAAAAAGTTCTTTGGATGGATGTGATTAATGAGACGATTAATTCAGACGGATCATGGCATAAAGCAAAACCGGGATTTAAATGGGAGATGCCTTGGGAGAGAATCGGAT
>CALBPF010000321.1 GCA_937899105.1 uncultured Flammeovirgaceae bacterium
GTTCCTTACACCTTTCTTATACAAACGCCTGCTGTTGTTTGTAAATATTTATATTATGTGGTAAATAAAATGCATTAAACTGAAATTTATTTAACTATTTCCAAAGTCTTACCCATCTTTTCCTCAATCTCCACATTCCCCAAATTTCCAATGCTACCCATATGCGTATGGTTCACCGTTTTCTGTGGGTTGTACGTACCATTAGCAATGTCTTCTGCCACTTGCTTATAAGCATCTCTAAAGGATACTCCTTGGGTCACCAACTCATTCACTACTTCCACTGAAAATAGGTAGTCGTATTTCGGGTCGTTGATCACTTCTTCTTTTACGATCAGCTGCGAAAACGCATAATCGGAAACGGTCAGACAGGACTTTAAGGACTCAATGGCGGGTAAAAGGCTTTCTTTGAGCAGCTGGAAATCGCGATGGTAGCCGCTGGGCAGGTTGTTGGTGATAGCCATGAACTCGGAAGGTAGCGCCTGAATTTTATTGCACTTGGCGCGGACCAACTCAAACACATCCGGGTTTTTCTTGTGCGGCATGATGCTGGAGCCCGTGGTCAACTGGTCGGGGAAGGAGATGAACCCGAAGTTCTGGGTCATGTACAGGCAGATGTCCATCGCCAGCTTGGAAAGGGTGCCGGCTACGGAAGCTATAGCAAAGCTCAATGACTTTTCCAGCTTACCCCGGCTCATCTGCGCGGCAACGGAGTTGTACTTCAAAGTGGAGAACCCCAGCAAGTCCGTAGTTTGCTGCCGGTCGATAGGAAAAGAGCTGCCATATCCTGCTGCTGAGCCTAGCGGGTTTTGGTCGGCAATTTTGTAAGCGGCATTCAGTAGATAGACATCATCAATGAACGATTCAGCATAGGCGCCCAGCCATAGGCCAATGGAGGAGGGCATGGCTACTTGCAGGTGTGTATAGCCGGGAATGAGCACTTCTTTATGTTCGTTGCTCAAAGCGATCAAACGGTCAAACAGACCTTTGACTAATTGCTTGATCTGTTCGATCTCATCCTTGACAAACAAGTGAAGGTCCGCCAACACCTGGTCGTTACGGGAGCGGGCGGTATGGATCTTCTTTCCGGCTTCGCCCAGCTTTTCGGTGAGCACATATTCTACCTTGGAGTGTACATCTTCAAAACCCTCTTCTATTTCGAAGTTACCAGCTTCGATGGTTTGAAGTAAGTGGTTGAGCTCTTTGTCCAGTCCGGCTAATTCTTCTTCACTGATCAGACCTACGGAGGCCAGCATCTTCGCATGGGCTATAGAGCCGAGTACGTCAAATTTGGCCAGTTGCAGGTCCAGCACACGGTCGTTACCCACGGTGAATTCTTCAATGATTTTTTCGGTATTTATGCCTTTTTCCCAGAGTTTCATTTTTTTAGTAGCTAGTAGTAAGTCTTAAGTCCTCAGTATTTAGTAGTCCCATATTTTAAAAGACCTCGCCACCCTTTAGGGCTGGGTAAAATGAGGTATTTTTTACATTCATCGTGTGTTTTTAGTATCAATTTTAACTAGAATTCACCGAAATACTCGCCACCCTTTAGGGCCGGGGTAAAGTGAGGATTGACATTTTATCACAATCGAAAATCTAAAATCCAACATCATTTCCAAATCTCGTTTAGCTTGTCGATTATCTTGACATAACCTTCAATACCCTCTTCAACTTCATCCAATCTAATGTACTCATCAGCTGTATGTGACCGTGCGGAGACTCCCGGACCGATCTTGACGCTGGGCCAGGGCATCAAAGCCTGATCGGAGAGGGTAGGGGAGCCATAGGTCTCCATGTCCAGTGTCTTTGCCACCTCTAAAATGGGATGCCCTTTATCAATTCCTGAAGGTTGAAGTCGTACGGAACGGGGCTTCACCTCACAATCGACATGGTCTCGAATGATCCCTAGTGTTTCTTCCAGCGAATAGGCATCCGTGGCCCTCACATCCACTACAAAATGACACGTATCCGGCACTACATTGTGCTGACTACCTGCTTCAATTTGGGTCACCTGCATTTTAACTTTCCCCAGCATTTCAGATTCTTTTTCGAATTGATAGCCTCTAAACCATTCTATGTCCTTCCAGGCCTTATAAATGGCGTTTTCACCTTCTTCACGCGCAGCATGACCGGCTTTGCCACGGGCGGAGCAATCCAATACCATCAATCCTTTTTCAGCCACAGCCAGTTGCATTAATGTAGGTTCGCCCACAATGGCGAAATCTATCCTACCTAACTCGGGAATAATACTTTCTACTCCTTCTTTTCCGGAGATTTCCTCTTCAGCGGTAGCGGCCAGAATGATATTGAATTTCAGGTCAGTTGCCGATTTAAAATGGAGGAAAGTGGCAATCAACGAAACTAAGGGACCTCCGGCATCATTGCTGCCCAATCCATAAAGTTTCCCATCTTCCACTTGAGACGAGAAAGGGTCTTTCGTATATCCGGAATTGGGTTTTACCGTATCATGATGTGAGTTCAGCAGCACGGTGGGCTTTTGAGTATCATAATGATCATTTTGTACCCATACATTATTTCCAGCACGGTTTATCGGACAACCTCTTTCTTTCAAAAAGTCTTCCAATACATCGGCCGTTTTGTCCTCTTTCTTCGAAAAGGAAGGAATGGCAATGAGTTGCTGCAATAGCGCTATGGCTTTCTGGGTGCTCATATCAGTTGGGTACCTGTGGTTTCGTTCAACTGCAACGCATTTTTTATGGTCACTCCCACGCCCTTTTCATGGGTTTGGAAGGCGTTATCCAGTTTTGGGATCATACCGTCCACGATCTTGCCGTTACCTTTAAGTTGTTGGTAGGCGTCAAAAGATAATTCTTTGAGCAAAGAGCTTTCGTCATTGACATCAATAAGCACCCCGCTTTTCTCAAAGCAATAGACCAGTTCGGTCTTAAACTGATCTGCCATGCTTTGAGCAAGCCCAGCCGCCAGGCTGTCTGCATTCGTGTTCAACATAGTACCCCGGTTGTCGTGGGTGAGCGCACAACATACCGGGGTAATGTCCTGAGCCAGTAAGGATTGGAGAAGTGTTGTATTGATATTGGCGACTTCAAAATCCCCTACGAACCCAAAATCAATAGTCGGGTGTACCCTCTTGGTAGCTGGGATCAGGTTTCCATCGGCTCCGCTTAAGCCGATTGCATTTTCACCCCTTGCCTGAAGCTGCGCTACAATGTTCTTATTGATCAACCCGCCATAGACCATGGTAACTACCTCTAGCGTATCGCCATCCGTAATTCTCCGACCGTCAATCATCTTAGGTTCGATCCCAAGCTTTTTGGATAGCTCAGTGGCTTTTTTACCCCCACCGTGCACCAAGATCTTATGCCCAGTTAATGCTTTAAAAGAGCTTAGGAACTGCTTCAGGTCAGATGCGTTATCAATGACCTGTCCACCAATCTTTATTACGGTCAGCTTATCCATTGGCTTCCAATATTTTCTTCAATACCACTTGAGCGGCACATTCCCTGTTTTTAGCTTGTTGGTACACGATGCTATTGTCAATGACGTCATCCGTAGCGACCACATTTCTACGGATGGGCAGGCAATGCATGAATTTACCACGGTTAGTCAATCTCATCTTTTCCTGGGTGATGGTCCAGTCTTCCCTGACGTCCAATACCTGCCCATAATGCGTGTAACTCGACCAGTTTTTAGCATAGATAAAATCGGCATCGGCAAAGGCTTCGTTTTGATCATTAACAATGGGAACACCCTCGGTAAATTCCTCAGCGAGTTCATACCCTTCAGGACAAGTCATTGTGACATCAGCATCCGTCAGTTTGATCCATTCCAAAAAAGAATTGGGGACCGCCTGGGGAAGGGCTTTAGGGTGAGGCGCCCAGGTCAGTACTACTTTTGGGCGTTTGATCAGGTGTTGTTCTATGGTGATCAGATCGGCCAAAGACTGCAGCGGATGTAACGTAGCCGATTCAAGGCTGATCACGGGAACAGAGGAGTACTCCTTGAATTTATTCAGCACCTGTTCCGAGTAGTCCTTCTCTTTGCTCTTGAGTTCAGGGAAAGTACGCACCCCAAGAATATCAACATACTCACTGATGACGGCTACGCCATCTTTTATGTGTTCTTGGGTGGCGCCATTCATTACCGCTCCGTCTTCAAATTCAATATTCCAACCGTCTTTGCCAATGTTCATGACAATGACGTTCATGCCCAAGTTAAAGGCGGCTTTTTGTGTGCTGAGTCTGGTTCTTAAGCTTGGGTTGAAGAAGATCAACCCCAGGGTTTTGTTGGTTCCTATTTTGCTTTGGTGGGGATCGGCTTTTAATATCAGGCCTTCCTCCACCAGGCTGGGGGCGCTCTCTATGTCATTGGCGCTTGTAAAGTGTTTCATGCAGAGCTTTTTTCAGTTTGGTTCATGAGCACGGCTTTCAATGCGGTTAAAAATTGATCTGCATGCTTCTTTTTTAAAGTTAAAGGGGGCAACAAACGAAGCACATTTGGATTAGCCGCGACACCGGTGAGTATATGATGCTCCTTTACCAGTTGTTTTCGCATAGGTGCAATAGCCGTTTCTAATTCAATACCTATCATTAAGCCCCGGCCGCGTACTTCCTTGACCTCAGGGAGTTGTTGTAATTCATGGATGAGGTATGCGCCTAACTCAGAAGCATTCTCCATCAAGTTTTCTTCTTTGATGATGTCCAATACCGCAATTCCGGCCGAGCAGGCCAAATGATTTCCCCCGAAGGTGGTGCCCAACATGCCGTACCAGGCAGGAATATCCGGAGCGATCAACGCTCCCGCAATTGGAAATCCGTTACCCATCCCCTTAGCTACGGTGATGATATCAGGTTTTAATCCGGCAGCATATTGATGCGCAAAGAACTTTCCGGTTCTCCCATACCCGGATTGTACTTCATCCAGAATAAGTAGGGCGTCATATCTATGACAAAGCTCCTGTAGGCCGAGTAAAAACTTCTCTTCCGGGACGTAAATACCAGCTAATCCTTGCAAACCTTCTACAATAACCGCTGAAACATTGCCTTCTTTCAATGACTGTTCCGCCGCTTCCAGATCACCCAATTCGACAAATTGAACATCATGTACAGTATCAGCAGGCGAGTGGTACTTTGGACTGTTGGTAGCCGCCACTGCCCTTGAAGTACGTCCATGGAACCCTTTCTTGAAAGAGATGACCTTAGACTTCTTATTGCTAAATGAGGCCAGTTTTAGCGCATTTTCGTTGGCTTCGGCTCCTGAGTTACACAGAAACAAGTTGTAGTCTTCATAGCCAGATAGTTTACCCAGTTTATCCGCCAACTCCGTCTGTAAATTATTGATCACTGAATTCGAATAAAATGCAATTTTGTTCAGTTGATCCTGGATCTTATCAACATAATGCGGATGCCTGTGCCCCACAGAAATCACCGCATGACCGCCATAGAGGTCCATGTATTCTTGCCCAGTGCTATCCGTAACCAAGCAATCATTGGCATCGACCAGCTCAATATCCATCAAGGGGTAAACGTCGAATAGTTTCATAGTTTTTAGTCGTGAGTCATTAGTATTGAGTCCTTAGTCATTAGTATCTGGTTTAGTACCTGTTTACTAGCAACCCAGTAACCAGAAAGCAGCACCCTGTCATTTCTTTTTCATATTTGTAATTCGCTCATAAGAGGTCACCAATCCTTTGATCAATGCAGAACTGAGTCCATGGTGCTCCATTTCATTGAGTCCTTCAATAGTACATCCGCTGGGTGTAGTTACCCGGTCGATCTCGGATTCCGGATGATTTCCATTACCTGCCAGCAAACTTGCTGCTCCCAGGCAGGTTTGAACTGCTATTTCCTGGGCATCTACAGCGTCAAAACCTAGTTGCACACCTCCTTGCGTGGTCGCACGGATGAAGCGCATCCAGAAGGCGATACCGCTCGCACAAACTACCGTTGCTGCTTGCATCATTTCTTCATGGATCACCATCGTTTTACCTACGCAATTGAAGATCTTCTGTACCTCTTCGATCTTTCCGCCAGCATGATCATTGGCAGCGATGCAGGTCATGGACTCCAGCACGGCAATGGCGGTATTGGGCATAGCCCGAATCACAGCAAACGCTTCACCAACGATAGCCGTCATCTGGGCTATGCTCACGGCAGTGGCTACCGAAATGATAGTATGTTTTGCCGGATCGAGTACCGGTTTTATGCCTTCCAGTACTCCGGGTAATTGAGCCGGCTGCACGGCCAGAATAATAAGATCTGCTTTTTGTGCAGCCTCACTGTTATCAGAAGTGACCAGAACATGGTTACCTTTTATATCCTCCAAAGAGGATGTATCTCGCTTGGTAAGGATAATTGAGTTCTCATTGGCGATGCCTCCGTTTTCAAGACCTTTATAGATCGCCAATCCAAGGTTTCCTGCTCCAATGATGGCTATAGTTTTATCTTTCATATGTTTAGAAGTAATTAGCTTTAAGTTTTAGTCCGGTTTGCTGGTCTAATCCAAACATTAAATTCATATTTTCAATGGCTTGCCCCGAGGCTCCTTTAAGGAGATTATCAATGACGCTGGTAATCAAAACCTGATCGCCATGCTTTTCCACCTGTAACAGGCATTTATTGGTGTTCACCACCTGCTTTAAGTGAATAGGAGAGTCAGCAACAAAAGTGAAAGCCGATTGCTCATAATAGCCTTTATAAAGTGCTTTGATTTCATCAAGTTCCAGGGTTGTGTGGGTATAAGCCGTGGCCAAAATACCGCGGGTAAAATTCCCACGCATGGGTATAAAATGGAGGGAATGATCAAAGTCTGTCTGTAATGACTTTAGACTTTCACCAATTTCTCCCAGATGCTGGTGGTTGAAGGCCTTGTAAACAGATACGTTATTGTTTCTCCAGGTGAAGTGTGTCGTAACCGATAGAGACTGGCCAGCACCCGTTGAGCCGGTGATGGCATTAACGTGGACATCACCTTTTAGATGGGAACCAGAAGCGAAAGGAAGCAAGGCCAATTGAATAGCTGTAGCAAAACAGCCGGGATTGGCAATGGCATCAGCTTTTTTGATCTTTTCTAAATTGAGTTCCGGTAAACCATAAAGGAATTCCATTTTGTCAAAGTTGGCATCCTTATTCAATCTGAAGTCATTACTGAGGTCTATGACTTTAGCATTTCCCAGGTCATTGCTTTGAAGAAACTCCTTGCTATTTCCATGTCCGAGGCAGAGGAAAACTAAATCCAGATTTGCTTCCAGCTTATCACTAAAAACTAAATCAGTTTCACCAACTAAGTCCTGATGGATGGAATACACAGTCTTGCCTGCTTGAGAGGTGCTGAATATACTTTTGATTTGTGCTTCCGGGTGGTTGATCAACAGTCTGATCAATTCTCCAGCCGTATATCCGGCTCCGCCTACTATACCTACCTTAATCATGACTTTGCCTTGTTAACTGCAGAATGAATTTTAGTCTGATTCGCCAGGATCTTGGTGAATCCTTTTACATCCTCACCTGACCAGGCGTTATTCATTTCGCCATAATCACCAAACTTGGAATTCATGAGGTCATATTTTGAAGTAATGCCTACCACCACAAAACGATAGGGGTGAAGTTCTACTTCTACCTCACCGGTTACATTCAGTTGGGTGTTTTTCAGGAACGTTTCTATATCTCGCATGACGGGATCAAGATACTGTCCTTCATGCATCATCATACCATACCACTCCGCCAACTGGTCCTTCCAATACAGCTGCCACTTAGTGAGCACGTGCTTTTCGAGTGTGTGATGTGCTTTAATCGTAACCAGGGGGGCAGCAGCTTCAAACCCAACCCGTCCCTTGATACCTATAATGGTATCACCCACATGCATATCTCGTCCAACAGCGAATGCACTGGCGAGCTTATCGAGCAGTTGTATAGACTGGACAGATGAATAAGCGTTACCGTCAATTCCTACTAATTCACCTGATTTAAAGGTCAGTTTAATGGTCTCCGAGCCTTTTTTTATCAGCTGACTGGGATAGGCCTTCTCAGGAAGTGTGAGGTTTGAGGTTAAGGTTTCCGCACCACCAACGCTAGTACCCCACAGACCTTTATTTATGGAGTATTTGGCCTTTTCCCAGCTCATTTCTACTCCATGATATTTGAGGTATTCAATTTCCTCAGATCGCGAAAGTTGCTGGTCGCGGATAGGTGTGATGATCTCCGCTTCGGGACAGATAATATTAAAAGCCAGATCGAAACGTACCTGGTCGTTTCCGGCCCCAGTGCTTCCATGTGCTATGTACCTGGCATTGATCTTAGCGGCATACTCAGCAATGGCTATGGCCTGGAAAATGCGTTCTGCACTCACTGACATGGGATAAGTGTCATTCTTAAGAATATTCCCGAAAATCAGATATCGGATGGCTTTTTGATAGAACTCCTCGGTTACATCAATACTTTCGAATTTAGACACTCCCAGCGAGATCGCTCGTGATTTGATTTCTTCTATTTCAGCCTCTTCAAAACCTCCTGTATTTACCAATACGGCGTGCACTTCCAGGTTCTTTTCATGCTTTAAATACTTTACGCAATAAGAGGTATCCAATCCACCGCTATAGGCGAGTACTACAGTATCATTCATATTACTTTTCTTTTTTCTTTTTAAGTCCTGCCATCATTTTACGCTTGGTCTTAAGTCCATGGAGCATTACAAACCGCTTAAACCGCTGCCACCGTAGTTCTCTGTCCTGAATTTTTGTAGTAGGTTGCTGCATGGTTTTATGGTCATATAACATACCCGTACATAAACAGTGTGAACGGTTAGTTCGGGTCAGAATATCATAATTTTTACAACTTTGGCATCCTGACCAGAATTTTTCATCCGTAGTAAGTTCTGAAAATGTCACGGGTTTGTATCCGAGGTTAGAGTTGATTTTCATTACGGCAAGACTCGTAGTGATTCCAAAAATTTTGGCATCGGGGTATTTCTCGCGTGACAAATTGAAAATGGCTTTTTTAATTTTCTTACCTAGTCCAAAGCCACGAAAATCGGGGTTCACAATCAGACCTGAGTTAGCAACATACTTTCCGTGGCCCCAGGTTTCAATGTAGCAAAATCCGCCTAGAGCTTCCTTTTGCAGCGCTATTATGGCTTTTCCTTGGTTAATTTTTTCACAAATATATTCCGGGGTTCGCTTGGCAATACCAGTTCCCCGCTGAAGAGCGGCCTGCTCCATCAACGTAGATATTTGTACGGCATACTTAAGGTGAAATTCACCTGCGGTAATGATTTCAAATTCCATGATTGAAATCGATATTTTAGATCAAGATTAAATTTTAACAGAAAATAGATGAGAGAAACGCACCGGACGTACCAGTACTAATTAATATTACCCCAGAAGGGGCCTGTTGGTCCTAATCCTGCAAACAGGTATAGCCGGCACATACGAAAATGGCGCAATTGGATGGGCTATATGATTATTTTTCTCTTGCATTTACACTACAAAGAATATTATTTGAATTTTTAAAAACAAGAAATAATTAATATTTAAAGTGAAACCATGTGAAGGTTGTATTTTTGATCTATGCGTATTTTACTAGCTATACTGACTCTGTTACCGTTCCCGCTTAAGGCACAAACCGCTGCTGAATTAGTGGATATTGGTTATAAAAACTACGAATTGGGCGACTACAAAGAGGCTATCGAATATTTTGATGAAGCCGCTAAACTAGATAGTAAAAACCCGGAGATTTTTTATCTGATGGGGGTTTGTAAATCTCAGTCAGGTAGGAATACTGAAGCTATTATTGACTACAATATAGCCTTGAAACTCGATCCGGATTATGCAGAAGTGCACTATGAGAAAGGTTATGCCTTGTTTCTTCTTGATCAATTGGATGCCTCAATAAAGTCGTTTGATATGGCGATAGCTTTAAAGGAAAATTACTCGGAGGCCTGGTTCAATAGAGGAAGTATAAAGTGTATTAAGGGCGATGTGAAAGGGGCAAAAGCGGACTGGGATCGGGCAAGGGAATTAGGGGCCCAAATACCGGAGCAGGAGTGTGAGCCCTAGTAGTTTATTCTCCCCAAAAGGCGGGTCTACTTACACAGCATCTTCTTAAAATTCTACAGTTTAAATAAGGGTACAAATAGTTATCTAACGGTCTATTTATATTATATTGGCAGTCAGGACTAGCCGGCCTTAGATTAAAAGTGTCAATCAACGTTCTGAATCTAGTAGTTTCATTATTAGTTACTTCAAAGTAACCCAGTACCACTTCATCTTGATCTTCTGGATTGAAAATATTACCCGGAATAGCGGCAGGTGGAGCATCAAATAGAGAACCTGTAGAACCGACAACCTCAGCTACTTTTTCCCAATACTCAAAAGTTTCTATATTCATCGACTTTACAGTGGTGAGAAAAAAACTTTTTCATAGAAACTTTGGTCATAAACTCGGTCGCCAATTACTCTAGAATTGAGCAAAGATCCAGTGAAAC
>CALBPF010000322.1 GCA_937899105.1 uncultured Flammeovirgaceae bacterium
AAGTCGGCCGAAGAGTTGACCCACAGGCTAAAACTTTTATCCGTTCAGAAAGTAGGTGAACCCTCACATACCTTTGATTATTTTGAGGAACCGCTGCCAAAGAAAACGTCCCTGGCCACAGATTATTGGGGCTATTACAATAGAGTGCTGTCTAATGCTTCTATGTTCCCTAATTTTTATCGCTTTGGTTTAAGGTATGATACGGGTTTAGGAAATAACAAGAGTGCCGACCTCATGGGTACCAAGGCTGCGTGTTTGACAGGCATAACATACCCTACCGGTGGCCGCACGGAATTCGACTATGCGCTCAATTCTTTTGATAACTGCTTCGCTCCGGATAGGGAATACTGTGATGAAATTGACACCGGAGGCAGCTTTTCGTTAGAGGTTTCTGATAATAACGATGGGTCCCATAATACGTTTGAGGTGGTCCGGCTTCCAGAGTTGGGGGCACATTTTACTGGGCAGATAGCCTTAAGCGGGCCATGTGTGCCCCTGACTTTTGATCAGGAAAACATTTGGGTAAAAGTGATCAAAATTAAAGAGGAAAAAGCCTTAATCTGGGATCGTCAGCCATGGCAGATAGGGAGCATACTTCAAGATCCGGCGAATTTTGAATGGGAGGAGACCTTTGATTTTGCTCCCGGGGAAATGACGGAAACGGATTTCTCCAAATTCATAGATGTGGAATATCTGGAGAACACGCCCGGATTAATGGTATTTGAGGCACAATTGGCTGATGGTTGCGGTCCGCAAAATGCTGCCGGGGAATCCGGTTTTGCTGCTGCCAATATTGACTATGTCACCTTTGGGGATAAGCTAGCTGGCCCAAATGAAGGCATAATTTCGCAAGGAGCGGGTTTGCGGGTGCATGCCATACGCAATTATGCTGACCAGGGAAATTCAAAGACCAACGAAACGGTTTACGAATATGAAGAGGGTAAATTAATGAGCCCGCTCACCTTTATAGACCAGTATGACTCAAGAGCATATTTTAAATATTATTTATCAAATGCCGCAGTATGTTTTGACCCTCAATGGTATGGTACTACTACCAAAATAAATACAGCCAGTATTATTCCTTATTCTACCTCTGCCTCAGGCTCGTATGTAGGCTATGGTCGAGTCACTAAAAAACAGTTAAGCGCCATAGATGGTACAGCAGGCAATGGGAAAGTTGTTACTGAATTTGTCAACAACCCCGATGATGGTGCGATAAACTTTATAGGTAACGGTATTTTTACATCACTTCCACTCACCAAGCATTATCCTATCAAAGGCCTGTTGGAATCTTCTACCACCTATGATAATAACGATACTCCAGTAAGACGTATTGACAACACTTGGGTGTATAGAGGTGGTTATTGTGTATACGGACTCAAACCCCAGTGGAAAGAACAAACTCAGCACGGTTTCAGTTGTGAAACGATTTACAAACAGCATTACCACATCGGTCTTTATCCTTTGCGGCAGGTGGAAAGCATTCAACTATCGCAGCAATTCACTGAGTTTTGGGGTACAGAGGAGCGAAGCACTACCACCAGCTACCATTACAACAGCAGAAATGAAATTGAACGCCAAACCTTTGTGGATAGTCAAGGGGATACGCAGGAGACCCGTTTCTTCTATCCCTATGATCGTAGTAGTGTCTTTATAATGGATCAAATGGTGTCTTATAATTACATAGCTCCGGTTGTAGAAACGGAAGAGTATTTAAATAATACCCTTATACGAACAAGAAAGACGGATTATACATCATCGCCCGGTTACTTTGCTCCCAGACAGATTAGTACGTCACGGGCTAATGACCCTTTGACCACGGAAATTACATTCGACCGTTATGAAAATGAACGATTGGTGCAATATACGCCCAGAGATGGTCCGTCTGTCACCCTGCTATGGGGCTATGACCATGAATATGTAGTTGCACAAATTATTAACGCCAATTATACTGAATGTTCAGCGTTGGTAGACCTTTCCGTATTGCAGAGCCCTGCCAGTGAATCCGTCCTGCTCTCAGAACTCCACAAACTAAGGACTGGGCTGCCACATGCTCGGGTGACTACTTACAGCCATAACGCTCTGCAAGGTGTATCAGCCATAGCAGACCAAAACAATCAAATGCAGTCTTTTGACTACGATGCTTTAGGAAGACTGATCGGAGTTAAAGATAATGACGCTCAATATCTTAGCACCTTCAATTATAATTTCGCGGATCTACAGTCGTCCAACGTACAACTTCGCAGTAACTTTGTTAAATCGGAAAGGTTTAATGTTGAGGTTGGTAACCCTGATTTGCCGTTGCCCGAAGGGCTCAGAGATATCGCCTATGCTTATTCCGATGGTCTGGGAAGGGCGGTACAGACCGTAAGATTGCGCCAAAGCCCGGAAGGTTTTGATATTGTACAGCCGAAGGAGTATGACGCGTACGGCCGTGAGTCCAAGTTATACTTGCCTTATGTGAGTGGAACAGATGGCAGACTCAAAAGTATTATCCCTGCCCTTTACAACTTTTATCAAGATCAGGCTAATGTGGCCCATGATCCGGCACCTTATGCCGAGAGGCGATATGAAGCCTCTCCGCTGAATCGCGTTTTGGAACAAGGTTCGGAAGGAACTGTATGGCAAATAGGATCGGGCAATACATCAGCATTTGAATATAAGCTGAATCATTTGCAAGATGTAGTTTTTAATTGGGATGTTGATGCTACTACCGATGCCTTGACCCTGGCCGGTTACTACGCGCCCAATGAATTACTGAAAAATGTGACCAAAGATGCCCACCGCCACGCGGTCATTGAATTTGTGGATAAACTGGATCGGGTAGTTCTCAAGCGGGTTCAGGCCGTAACCACTCCCAATTCAGTATACATTACCGGACAGTGGGCCGATACCTACTATGTCTATGACGACTTCGGTAATTTGAGATATGTCATCCCTCCGGAGGCGGTCAAGGAATACCGAATGAATTTAGCAATACCGTTCCCACCACCCTCACAGGGTTTTCTCAACCAATGGGCCTTCCAGTACAAATACGATGGCCGTGATCGTATGACCGAGAAGCGTGTGCCCGGTGGTGATTGGACCTACTTGGTCTATGATGAAAGAGATAGGTTAGTACTTACTCAAGATGGAAACCAACGTATCAATGGGCAATGGTCCTTCACCAAGTATGATGAACTGAACCGGCCTATAATTACTGGCATTTATTCTTCCACGGCTAGTCGAACCCAAGTTCAGGAGGCTATAAATACTGGAAATTACGCACTTTTCGAGGTACGTGATAATGCTGCTTCCTATGGCTATTCGAACCAATCATTTCCTAATACCGATATTGTAGACCACTACTCAATTACTTATTACGATACTTATGATTTTCGTGATAATTTAAGTGAGTTTGGCTCAGGGTTTTCTTACGAGGCCCCGAATCACACCACTTCAGGAATTACTACCCCTCGAGGAACTTACAATTATGA
>CALBPF010000323.1 GCA_937899105.1 uncultured Flammeovirgaceae bacterium
ATATGTCAGCTTTAAGTATATAAAAGTATTTATTATTGGAATCTAAGGTGATTGCTTTTCTCGCACTTTCCAGGGCTTTCTGAAGTCCGCTACCCCGTGAAAGTATTTGAGCTATTTTATAATGTACAGTTGCATTCTGGTCGTTAATCTCAAGAGATTTTTGAAAAAGAACCAGGGCCTTTGCGAAATCTTCGAGTATATAATATTTTTCACCCTCAGTAAAGAAAAACTCTGCTTCTCTCAGCCTCTTTTCAGTAAGTTTTTCCTTTTTCGATTTACTTTTTTGAGCGTGCAGATTAGTGGCAAACAGACTTGCCGTTAAAACGATTATAACCAAAAGGTAATTTCTAATTCTGCACATTTTCTCTCAAACGAATTTTATGTCAATACGTTATAATCTCCAATGCTAACGTCTTTTGCAGCATTCTCGTATTTAACAAAGTTTCCAATCATTGAGTTTTTTATGTTAACATTATTCAGTTCACTGCTTGTTTGAATGATTGAATTTTGCACAATGCTACCCTTAATAGTACTATTTTTACCAATAGAAACGTGAGGTCCAATTACACTATTTTCAATCGTTACATTGTCACCAATATAAACAGGAGGCACTATAACTACATTCTTTTTTGTTACACTTTCAGATTGCAAATTCTCATTGCTAAGGTATTCCAGATAACGTTTATTTGTATAGACCGTGGCGTTCTTATTGCCACAGTCTAACCACTCGGAAACCTGGCCCGGGGTGAATTCACAACCTTTGAGCTTCATGTTCTCCAATGCGTCTGTAAGTTGATATTCTCCATTAACGATAATCTGATCATCGATAAGTTTTTGGAGTTCATCCCTTAGAAATTCACCGTCTCTGAAGTAGTAAATACCGATTATTGCAAGGTCTGAAACAGGATCTTGTGGTTTTTCGACAAAACCTGTTATTACATTATTGTTGTTCACTTCTACCACGCCAAATGATGAAGGGTCGTCAACTTGCTGTACCCAAATAATACCATCTTTAGAGTTATCGAGCACAAAATCGGCCTGAAAAAGGGTATCTGCAAATGCTACCACCACGTTACCTTCAAGCATGGTCTGGGCACACAGAATGGCATGAGCTGTTCCTAATTTTTCATCTTGATAGTAGATATGACCTCTACTACCTGCGCTGTCAGCGATGACCTCGAGTTCATTTTCAACTTCTTCACCAAAACCTCTGTCAATTATGAAACCAATGTTATCCACAGGTCCATTACATACTTTTACAATATCTTCTACTAACCGTTCTACAATAGGCTTGCCGGCAATCGGAACTAAAGGTTTAGGAATCGTGAGTGTGTGTGGCCTTAAACGAGTACCTCTACCCGCCATAGGTATGATTATATTCATTAAAGAAGCGCCTTGATCAAAAACAAAAAACAAAGCTAAGAAAATTCAAGAGGTTTTAGTGGTCAATTTGTTTTTTTCAATCAACCAAAGTGCGTAAACCAACACACCTGAGATTGCTACTTTAATGACTATATCTGCCAGGGTTATTGGGTGTTTCACATAATAACATGTAATTACAATCAGCAATGAAATGATGAAATAGGGTAAAGTAGCCATGAAATTATAAGGGATTGGAAAGTATTTCCTCCCGTAGATATAACATAATATGCACATTACTGCATAGCTGCACATTATAACTATCGTACAACCCAGTAAACCGAGCGTTGGAATCAAGATGATGTTGCCAACCACGGTTATTACTACTCCAACAAGACTAAAATACAGGCCATATTGAGTTTTGTTTTTTAGTTTAAACCATATGCTTAAGTTTAAATAGATACCATAAAGCAGCTTTCCAAACAGAAGCAATGGTACGAGGTAAAGTGCGACTCTAAATTCTGGTTTTCTAAGAAAGATGTAAGCAATTAAGTCTACATTAATACTTACAAGCACAAATAGAAGAAGGCTTGAGATAATAAAATAATGCATGACTCTAGCGAACAACTCCGGAGCGTTTTTGTCTTCTGCTTTTGAAAAAAAGAAAGGCTCTCCGGCATATCGAAACGCTTGCACTGCCAACATCATAAATATACCAAGCTTGAAGGTTTGTCCATACACTCCCAGGGCCGCAGCGCTATTCATGTTTTCATAATACGTATCAGGTAATATATGCTCAATCAATATCTTATCAAGTTGCTCATTGAGCATGCCGGCAAGGCCCATAAAAAAAATAGGCGTCGAGTAAACTAACATTGACTTAACTATCCGAATTTCCAAGTGAAAGCGTAATTGCTTGATTTCATTAAAGAAGAATAGGAGGATTGAACCGTTGGCTATCAGATTGGCAAGAAATATATGGCCGATCGAGATGTCAAACGCTTCGAAAAGTAACGGAAGTAATTGAAGCAGACTAAATTGAATGACTATGTTTAGGAGTATATTAACGATCTTAATAAGTGCAAACTTTTTGGCCTTATTTTGAAAACGCAACTTTGCAAACGGAATGGCCAAAAAGGCATCGATCCACATGATTATGCTGATCCACCTAACGAAGCTACCGGCTTCCTGATACCCAATTTCATTTGCCAGCTCATCAGAAAATAGATAGATACCGATAGTTAAAACTGTGCTTATGAAAATAATCGTTATTGTAGCAGCCTGATATGTTTTTTCAGGGGCTTCTTTAACATATCTGAAAAAGGCCGTTTCCATTCCGTATGTATATGCAATCATAAATATTGCGGTGTATGCATATAGCGCTGTAACCACTCCCAACTGTTCAGGAACAAAGACAGAGGTGTGCAGTGGCACGAGGGCATAGTTAATAAGCCTGCCCAGAATACTACTTACACCGAACAGGGCAGTTTGACTCGCTAAGCTCTTAAGCTGACTCAAGTTACTCGCCCTTGAATTGAGGCTTTCTTTTTTCTATGAATGCGGTCGTTCCTTCTTTGAAATCCTGGGTTTTAGTACAATGTGCAAAGCTATTGGCTTCTGTTTGATAGCCGTTTTCTTCCGGGGAATAATACGCATTAACAGAATTTATAACCATACCAATGGCTAATGGCGCTTTGACCAATATTTTACTTATTAATTGTGTTGTAGATTGCTTCAGTTCTTCCTGACTATCAACAACCTGATTCACTAAACCAAGACGAAGCGCCACTTGCGCAGAAATCATGTCTCCGGTCATCATAAGTTCCAAGGCTTTCCCCTTACCCACTAAGTTGGTCAAACGCTGTGTACCCCCATAACCGGGAATAACTCCAAGGTTTACTTCCGGCTGACCGAATTTTGCATTAGCAGATGCTATTCGTAAATGACAAGCCATAGCTAGTTCACATCCACCGCCCAATGCAAAGCCATTCACTGCAGCGATAATGGGTTTTTCGCATTCTTCTATCATAGAGAAAACCTCTTGGCCGTTTTCGGCAAACTTTCTCGCATTTACTTCATTTAGCTCAGCTATCTCCTTTATATCTGCGCCTGCGACGAATGCTTTTTCACCAGCGCCAGTGACAATTGCAGCTCTTATATTTTTGTCATCATATACGAGCTGAACCGCCTCACGAATTTCTGCAATAGTTTGGACGTTAAGTGCATTAAGACTTTCTGGCCTGGAAATGATTATTGAGTAAATGCCTTCTTCAAGGTCAGTTTGTAAATTTTTATATGTATTCATTACTTAGCGTCTTATTAGTCAAATATACAAGACTATATACATCAGCAAAATGATTACTTCTTCGTTCTTGGTAAGTTTAACCAAGCAGCTAAATAGTTACTTGACTTTTGAGACCCTGCAAAATGGTCTTCGTCATTTTGTCAAGATCAAAAGAATGTTGCCAGCCCCAATCGTTACGTGCGGCAGAATCATCAATTGAACTTGGCCAGGAGTCAGCAATAGCTTGTCTGAAATCAGGGTCATAATCAATTTGAAAACCCGGAATATGCCTGTTTATTGATTCAGCTATATCTTTTGGAGAAAATGATAATGCACCTACATTGTAACTTGATCTTATCTTAACGGAATGTTCTTCTGCCTGCATAAGCTCTATTGTAGCGCTTACTGCATCTTCCATATACATCATAGGTAGATAAGAATTTGCCTTTAAGAAGCAAGTATATCGTTTTTCTTCGAGTGCTTTGTAATAGATGTCAACCGCATAATCCGTAGTGCCCCCTCCCGGTTTTGCCTTGTAGCCAATTAAACCCGGGTACCTTAGACTTCGCACATCCACCCCATACTTTTCATGGTAATACTCGCACCACCGTTCCCCGGCCAATTTGCTTATCCCGTAGATAGTATTTGGGTCCATTATGGTATGCTGTGGGGTATTTTCCCTTGGCGTATTTGGCCCGAAAACAGCTATTGAGCTAGGCCAATAGATGCGATCAAGTTTCTTTTCCTTTGCTATTTCCAGTACATTGATCAGACTATTCATATTTAAGTCCCAGGCGAACTTTGGGTCACTTTCGCCCTTGGCGGAAAGTATGGCAGCCAAATGGTAGATTCTTGTTACACCGTACTTATTTACTATCGCCTCTAGAGCCTGCTTATCCAATACATTAAGTTGCTCAAACAGTCCATTTTTTATTGTAGGTTCTCGCAAATCTGATGCTACAACATTATCTTCCCCATGCAGTCTCCTTAGCGCTTCGATAAGCTCAGATCCCAGCTGGCCAAGAGCCCCTATTACCAATATTTTGTGCATTCCTTCGGCATAATATTCAAGAGTCGCGAAAATAAGAATTTCGATACTCGAAAACCAATTTCGAAATCGATTGAAAGCATCTAAAAGGCTGTTTTAATGTTATATATTTGCGTTCATGCTTTGGGAAGAATATTTGGTAGCCAAAAAGATAGATTCCGGTAAGTTTAAAAAGAATGAACCCGAGCTTTGGAGCTCGTGGAAGCTGCTTTTTGAGCAGATGCACCCTAATAGCTTCACGGCTCAAAAGTTATATTTGATTAATTCCACCAGGCGAAAATACTTTTTGCAACAATCAGAACTACCAAAAAAGGAACCGGTTAAAAAGCCGATTCTGAAGCCTAAGCTTAATGAAACAAAGCTCAAAGCACCGAGACCTAAGATGGCTAAACCGAAGCCAGTATTTAAGAAGCCTAAAACAGACTGAAATAATGTATAACAAACTACAACCCAAACTTCAAGCAGAACTAGAATCCATCAAATTAGCAGGCCTTTATAAAAGTGAAAGGGTAATAGCCACGCCCCAGGGTGCAGACATAGCTACTGCAGACAGCGGTAGCGTCATTAACTTTTGTGCGAATAATTATTTAGGGTTGTCGTCACATCCTAAAGTTATCGAGGCCGCCAAAAAGACCATTGACACTCATGGGTTTGGCTTATCCTCGGTTCGCTTTATTTGTGGTACACAGGATATTCACAAAGAGCTGGAAAGGAAAATTTCAGACTTTTTAGGTATGGAAGATACTATACTTTATGCTGCGGCTTTTGACGCTAACGGAGGTGTTTTTGAACCCCTATTTGGTCCTGAAGATGCCATTATTTCTGATGCACTTAATCATGCCTCAATTATCGATGGGGTGCGGCTTTGTAAAGCTATGAGATATCGATATCAGCACAATGATATGGCGGATTTGGAAAAACAGCTTCAAAATGCCGATACGGCCGGAGCAAGACAAAAGATCATTGTGACAGACGGTGTATTTTCTATGGATGGCACCATTGCGCAGCTGGACAAAATATGTGATTTGGCGGATAAATACAATGCTCTTGTTATGTCAGATGAATGCCATTCAACGGGTTTCATGGGCAAGACAGGTAGAGGCATTCATGAGCATTGCGGAGTTATGGATAGGGTAGATATTATAACTGGCACATTGGGTAAAGCGTTGGGAGGGGCTTCGGGTGGATTTACTTCGGGTAAGAAGGAAATTATTGAATTGCTGCGTCAGCGTTCACGCCCTTATTTGTTTTCCAATACCTTGGCCCCATCAATCACTGGCGCTTCGATAACCGTTATTGACATGCTCAGTGAAACTACAGAACTGCGTGATAAACTTGAGGAAAACACTAGATATTTCCGTAGCAAAATGATGGAGGCGGGGTTTGATATTAAGCCGGGTGAACATGCCATAGTACCCATTATGTTGTATGATGCGCCCCTTTCGCAAAAATTTGCTGATGCGCTACTGGAGAAAGAGGTTTACGTTATAGGTTTCTTTTACCCCGTTGTTCCTAAGGGTCAGGCTAGAATTCGTGTCCAAATTTCTGCTGCTCATGAAAGAAGTCATTTGGATGCCGCTATAGCAGCTTTTATTAGTGTAGGAAAGGATCTGGGAGTGATTTAAATACCAGCTTTCACTTCACTACTTGGGATGGTAGAGGAAGATTTCTGATCTTGACTTGGACTTTCTTCTACCTCTCTTAAATTTCTTCTTCCCGAGTTTGACACGATTTTGATTTAAAAAACTGACTACCAGTCAGTTAATTTTTTTCAGGCACACCACAGTTACTGTAGGTATTCTTGGATTTTATGTTCGGGGATTAGATTAGTCAAGGGTTTGATTCCCAATGAGTTGAGAATAATATTTTCATTGTCTGCTGGCCTGGAGCGGAGGTAAAACTGCTCATTGAGCTGTTTAATATGGCTTACCTGCATCTTTGATAATGTTTTGCGGATTTGCTGTATGCATCCTGTGATGCACGTATTCTATCTATTTTGATTAGTGTGTAAAATTG
>CALBPF010000324.1 GCA_937899105.1 uncultured Flammeovirgaceae bacterium
AAAAGTCGTGTCGAATTAATTAAGTGAAGTCATTCCGTAGTGAAACGGAGGAATCTTTGCCAACATGCAAGTCAACGGCTATCTTCATCATCGTGAGATCATTCTTTGTTTATGTCGTCACTAACCCAAAGAAAACCGTTGTACACAGGCATGACAAATGATTTAGAATCTAGAATCATTGAACACTATCTGAATCGAGGAAAGCCAAATACGTTCGCTGGGCGTTACCATTGCTATCAGCTGATTTATTATAAAGCTCATGATACAGCTGTTGGTGCTATAGAAAGAGAAAAGGAAATCAAGGATTGGAGTAGGGTAAAGAAAGAGGAATTGATTAGTCAGGAAAATCCAAGTTGGACTTTTTTTGAACGAGCAAATAACCGATTGGCCGCCGCATCCTGAAGTAACTAAGAGGTAGGCTTACTGTATGTCAAAGATGTCTCCACTGTGTTACCACATGGTTTAAATGGAGCCATCCGCAGTGGAACGGAGCACGCCTTTCCGGGCCAAAACCAGTTCCTGGGCTTGACCCGGGTCCCGAAATAAAGAAACGCAGACTAAGTACATCGAGACCCCATGTAAAGCACGGGGATGGTTGAGATTCCTGACTTCCGCTGCGCTGCATCAGGAATGACGTGTTTTTATTTCGTCAAGGGATAAAAGATATCTCTACTTCGTTACCACATGACTGATGAAGTCATCCCGAAGTGAAACGGAAGACTCTTTGCTATCAAGGAATTTTCAGTTGGCTAGGCTTTGTCAGTATCTTGTAGATCCAGTTCATTTCAATATCAAACCACCAGGTTTTGTCAATATTGATCAAGTCATTGTCACCACTACAGATGATCGGTATGGTGAGTTGATCGTTTTCCATGCTGAATTCACAGTAAAACGGATCTTTGCCTGAACGATTTATAGGATAATCGTTCGGTGTACTAAGCCAATAAGTATATCCCCAAAAACTAATTCTATTATGATTAGCAACAACCATACTGGGCATTACGTCATCGGCCGTAAAGTACTTTCCATATTCCGGATCATGAATTTCTAATTTGCGATCTAGGAAAGAAGCTAATAAAGTAGAAGTTTCGTTTGTCAGATCATTCTCTACAAGATCGATCTTACCATTGAATTTGAAATAAAGAAGAATCCTCGAGCCCAGAAGATCGATTAGTTTATTCTCGATTTCTTTATAGTTATTCAAATGGACTAAACCAATACCTCTTTCCCTCGGCTGATATTCCAAATGGTATGGGCGTCCTTGATCAGTTTGGTCAGATTTTCAGGGGTTAAAGCCTGTTTGGGGTCGTCGCCAATGCCATGCTTAGGATCGATATGCGTTTCTATGATCAAGCCATCAGCACCATACGCCATGGCAGCTAAAGCTGCACCTGGCACATACTGGGCTCTGCCTACAGAGTGTGAAGGATCTACCACCACAGGAGCCCAGGTTTTTTCTTTTAACAAAGGTGTAATACTTTCGTCAGGATTGTTTCGGTACCCTTCCATTTGAGGAATGGTGCCCCTGGGGCAAAGCATCACATTGGGATTACCCCCCGCCACAATGTATTCTGCCGCGGCAATCAATTCATTGACCGGTCCCATAGCGCGGGTACGCTTAAGCAAAACCGCCATATTGGTATCGGCCGTTTTCTCCCCAATTTTTTTCAACAAAGAATAATTTAAGGCATTGCGCGTACCAATTTGCAATATATCCACTTGGGCTTCTAAAGCAATATCCAGTTGATGCTCGTCCATTACCTCGGTATCTACCGGTAGCCCGGTTTGCTCTCTTGCTTCAATGAGTGTTTTTATGGATCGGTCGTCACCCTGAAAGGCGTAGGGCATGGTCCGAGGCTTCCAGACACCCCCACGTATGGCTTTAGCGCCCGCTTCCTTTACCGCATGGGCGGTCTCTATAAAGTAGTTTGGATTGTTAGGGTCTATGGTACACTGTCCCGCTATGATAAAAGGAGATTCACCAATAATATGACCTCCAATCACAATTTTATGGTTCGCAAGCTCGGAATGTACGTCCATAAGCTTGTAAGGAGAATCAATGGCATCGAATCTGTCAATGTAATCCAATCCCATGATCCTGTTAATCATTATAGGTTCCCGCTCCTCACCAAGTAGGGCATAGATCGTTCTATGGTGCCCTTCGATAGGCTTTATCCGGCAGCTATATTCTTCAGCTATCTCGGTAACTTCTTTTAGCTGCTCTTTAGTTAATTTTGGCTTCTTTGGAATGATCATAACAGTTCGCTTTAAAACGAGCCGGTAAAAGTATGCTATACCACTAGAAATAAAACGAAAAACTTCATTTTTTGCTCTTAGAGCGTGATTTTACTAACTAACGTTAGCTTTTAATTTGGAATTAGAAATACATAACAACCGCTTTACACTTCTTGAGGAAAAAGCCCTTTTTTGGAAGGAAGCTGATGCCCTGCTCATCGCTGATCTCCACCTGGGCAAAGCGAACCATTTTAGAAAGAGCGGTATTCCTGTGCCCAGTAAACCTAATGATAAGAATATAGATCGACTGATCAACTTGCTGCAGCATGTAAAACCGAAGCGTGTGATATTCATGGGCGATCTTTTTCATAGTCATTACAATCCGGAGTGGGAGGTATTTGGCCAGGTGTTGAAGTATTTTCCCGCTATCAGTTTTGAGCTGGTGATAGGCAATCATGATATTCTTGGAAAGCGCCAATATGATAAACATGGGCTACTTGTTCATCCTGAATCGATTGAAGAGCATGGAATACGCTTATCACACGAACCGTTAGAGGAGCGCCTGGAAGATCAATATAACATTGCAGGTCATATTCATCCGGGGGTACTATTGCGGGGCAGGGGCAGACAAGCTTTGCGACTGCCTTGTTTTTACTTTGGTAAGAAACAAGCATTACTGCCTGCCTTTGGTGAACTAACAGGTACATATAAAATTACTCCTAGAAAAGGGGACAGGGTAGTGGTGGTTGTAGATGGGAAGTTGATGGAGGTTTGAAACTAAAAAACTCATATATAAAGAGCGCTATCCCTGAGTAGGTGGGACCCCTTCAACGAAGAGAAGGTTCCTGACTTCGGCTATGCCTCATCAGGAATGACAATTTGTGATTCTGTAAACTTGCTTGGCTTTAATTAATAGTTATAGATAAAGCTGATTTTCTCTAATTTATCCTGTCTTATTTTTTTTACTCTGGCCTAGAATTTTTCATAATTTTTATGGATTCTGTAAAGTTCTACAGGAATTTTTAATACATCAGTAAAAGTAATTTTGGAATTGCCTTTTTCGACCCAAGTATCTAATGGTATTTCTCTGGCAATCAATGAAATATTTGAATTCAATCGCATTAATCTATGAAAAAGTTCTACATCAAATAACCATTTACTTTTAAAACTTTCCATAAATAGAGTATTTAATATTTCTCTCCTGAATAATTTTAAACCGCATTGTGTATCATATATCGCAAGCTTCAATTCCATGCTAATTAAAGTAGCTACAATTCTACCAAGATAATGTCTGTACGTATTTCTTTTAATATTTGAACCTAGCTTCGCAATCCTAGAACCAAACACAAATGATATATTTTCTGATCTGTCAAGTACATCACGTAATTTATTTATTTGGTTAAGTGGAGTTGCTAAATCCGCATCCATGTATCCAACATACTTGAATTCTCTCTTCGATTCCAACTCTAGCATACCGTTTCTTATAGCATCGGCTTTTCCTAAATTTTTCTTTAAATGTTGAATATTAATTTGATCTGGATGATGATTTTTTAATTTTTTTAGAATGTTTAACGTATTATCAGTACTGCCATCATTTACAATTAAGAATTTTACGGATCTATCATTCAAAATAAATTCATCAAATTCTCGAATCGGTAATCTTTTTTCCTCATTGTACGAAGGAATAACTATAACAGTATTAATCATTATCGATCACCCTTAAATATTCTTTTCCAATATCGATTAACGCATAATTCTTTTCTTGAATTTGGTCTACATAAGGCCTTATTCTTCCTGAATTTTCAGGAAGAAGCAACTTTATCATAGATTTAGGTACCCAATCTGAAGAGGATGATAGCCTTCCAAACTCATCTGTCACAACTCTTTCAATTATATCGTTTTTAACAAGTATTTTGATATCAGGCTGTATGTAAAATATGTTTTTTTGTATATCACCTACATGCGCTGATAAGGCAGAGGCCACGCTTCTCATTTCTTTTTCCTGTATGCTTATGAAGCCATTATTGATATTAAAATTGGCAGTTAAAAATGAAACTGATAGAAAAAAAAAGGTGAATATTGGTAAATAGTATTTGTTTGAATTAAAAGGTTTATTACTTAAAATTATTGTTAACTGAATCACGATTAATAGACATAAAGTATTCATCGTGCGATATGATACCCATTTATCAGCTGATAATATATTAGGCAACATAGATAAGACAAAAAACACACCAGTTATTAAAAATCTAAAGAGATTGGTCTTAATTGTTTTTCCAAAGTTGTCTTTAACAATTTTAAAACTCGCCATTGTTATTATCAATAAAAGAACAATACGTGTCAGGTTCAACCAAAATTTGGGGGCAAAAATGAAATTATAACTTAAGGCTTGTTCAAAAGGACCCTTAATAAACCATAAAAAACCATAAAACAAATTATATTCTATTCCGCCTCTTCCAACAGGGAGAAGGTCAAAAACAGATAGATAAAATTTATACAGTATGAAGTAAAATATGTAGGTAGTAGCATGTATAGCGAGTGGTCGGAGGAAACCATTAATTTCGCCTTCCTTTATCCAAAATAAAAAAGAGGGTATTATGAACATTGTATATGATGGTTGATAAAGATTTAATGCAACCAGACCTAGAACTATACTTAACAAAAAATAAGCTATACTATGCCTATGCTCAAGTGCAATATAACCAGCTAACAAAGAAAGCAACATCCCCCAACTCACTTGATAGGTCGCTGACCATAATATTATAATGTTAAAAGATGGCGTAGTCGCGAATAATAAAACTACAAGGAGTGAAAAGATGAATGGAAAATTGTTTTTAAGTAATACTTTTGTAAGACAAAACAAATATAAAATCCCACCTAATAGTGATATTAGTCTAATAAATTTAATATATTCAATACTATTAAAATTAGTAAATAGAATTTTGTTAAAAAATCCATATAGAATACGACCCTGCTGAATAAAGACATCAATAAAATTCGAATTTGAAGCGTTTAAAACAAACTCATAGACATCTGTGTAAGCATATGTTATAAAAATGTTGCGGTACAAAATGCAAGTAAAGACTAGAATACCAATGTAAACTAGCGGTATCTTTCTTTTTGATAGCTTGACGTATAATAAATTTTTCAAGATAAAAATTCAATGTGACGAAAGTATATGAAAAATTATTATGTTGCATCAGGCAGGCTGTTATAAAGCTGCGAGTGCCTATGAAAATACTGGGTGTGGGTGGGACTGTTGGTTGATAGTGATTATTTTGGATAGATTCTTTTCATTTTTTTATTGATAAAAAATGAACAACCCTGCGCCTTTGGCATCAAACACAGTCTTGTAAAGATCGGAACACCTGTTAAATTATTTACATTTCGCTAAGAATTTCGAGATTCCGGATATCCACTGTGTTAAAATTTTTCACCACCTTGTAACAAACAAATAAGTCGGTCGTCTTGGCTATGAATATGAGCTTAGAAGCTTTTAAAACCAAAGTTTTACCAGTTAAGGAGAAGTTGTATCGATTTGCGCTGAAGCTGGTAAAGAGTGAGCCCGAAGCGCAGGATATTGTGCAGGAAGTGCTTATAAAAGTGTGGGACAAGCGCAATGAAATGGACGAGGTTGAAAATATGGAAGCCTGGTGCATGCGTGTAACACGGAACCTTAGTCTGGACAAATTGAAGTCAAAACATGCAAGTAAAACCAGTGGCATGGAAGAAGATTTCGAGATCTCGCAGGGAGAAAAAGTAACGCCATATCGATCAACTGAAATGAAAGACATCATGGAAAATATCGGAAACCTAATTTCATCTTTGCCCGACAAACAGAAGCAAGTGATTCAGTTGCGGGATGTGGAAGGGTTTAGCTACAAAGAGATTGGCGATATCATGGAAATTGATATGAACCAGGTTAAGGTCAATCTTTTCAGAGCAAGGAAAGCAGTTCGAGAGAATCTATTAAATATCAATGCGTATGGACTTGGATAGAATAGAAAGACTGTTGGCAAAGTATTGGGAATGTGAAACTTCAGTCGAGGAGGAAAGAGAGCTCCAACTTTTCTTTCTAAGCGATGAGGCGCCGGACAAATGGAAATCACTAATACCGCTTTTCCAATATTATAAGCATGAAAGGGATGAGAAAAAGCTGGATACTATGTTTGATGAGCGCGTAATAGCGCAAATTGAAAAGAAGCCTTCCATCCGGAAGCACGTTAAAGTAAGAAAGCTTTTTTATGATATTGCCAGGGTGGCCGCAGTAGGGTTGATACTGGTAACAGCTACCTACTTCATCCGTGATGATTATAAGAAAACAACGGCTGACCTGGGGACCTTTGAAACACCTGAAGAGGCTTTTGAGGAGACTAAGAAGGCGCTTCAGATGATCTCAAAAAACTTTAACAAAGGACGCAAAGAGGCCAAAAAAGTGGCAGTGTTTAATACAGCTCAGGAAAAAATCAAAAAAGACGATAACGAATTATAAATAGGAGAAAAATGAAGAAGATATTAATAATAATAATGGTACTCACGCTGAGCTTTGCCGCCCAGGCACAAGACGATGCGATTAGCCGTTTTTTCAATAAGTATGCTGATGATGAGAGCTTTAGCAATGTGAATATCACAGCCAGAATGTTTGGATTATTTACGGATCTTGAATTAGAGGATGAAGAAGACCAGGAGGTGATGGATGCCATTAGTAAGTTGAAAGGACTGAAGATATTGGCCAAGGATGACGTTGATAACGGCAAGGATCTTTACCGGGAAGCATTGGGACTTCTTCCAAAGAAAGAATTTGATGAATTAATGTCGGTGCGTGATGAGGATAAGGACATGAAGTTCATGATCAAGGAAAAAGATGGTAAAGTGGACGAGTTGGTTATGATTATGGGCGGAAACAGAGAATTCTTTGTCCTGACACTCTTCGGAGAAATTGATCTGAAGCAAGTGGCCAGGATTTCAAAAGCCATGGATATAGATGGACTGGAAGGGTTAGAAAACATTAAGGGTAATTAATTAAGACAACAACAATCAAAATAAATAGTGATGAAAAAATCAGTAACAACAGTATTCGCTTTATTAATCGGTTTTGGTTTTGCTCTTGGTCAGAGTAAAACAGTGAAAGAATTTCGTGATAAGTACGAAGACGATCGCGATGCCAAGGTGGTGCGCCTCAATGGAAGTCTCTTCAAACTGATGTCCACTATTGCTTCTTATGATACGGAAGATGAAGATGCACAGGTTATTGCCCGCATAGGTAAAGGCATTGAATCTATGGATATTGTTTCTGTACCGTTGTTTGATTCTGGCTTGAAACCTACTGAATTTGACGGACTGAAAGACAAGCTAAAGTCTGAAAAGTATGAGGAACTTATGAATATGAGGGACGGCAGAGATCGAGTCTCCGTGATGACCCAAGGGGGTAGTAATGAAATAAAGAATATGGTGATCCTAATCCGTGAAGAAGATAATGCCGTAGTTATGAATGTCAATGGTACATTGGATATGAAAGACATTGCCTATCTCGCAAGGAATAGCAAAAATTGGCATTAAGACTCATTCCAGTGCTTGACCCGGGATTCCGAAATTTGAAAGATCTCCTTCTTATGAAGTTCGAGGCCCCATATCAAGTCCGGGGACTTTTTCATTTTATTTGTTTTTAGTAATTTGAATTATCATGAAACGATCAATTATCATTAGTTTTCTTCTACTACCTGCACTCACGTATGGGCAGAGTAGAACCACTCAAAAATTCCATGAAGAGCATGAAGATGCGCAGGTGTTGTTTTTTTACAAGAGCACACTTAAGATGCTTTATGAAGTGGTGGAAATAGAAGAAACAGCCGAACTCAAGGATTTATTGAAGGATATAGAGACCATGAAATTCGTTCGTGTGGATAAGAACAAGACCGAAATTGATAAATCATATTTCAAAGAATTAGTGGATGAGTACCATGATGATGATTTTGAAGACCTTATGACCATGCGTCAGGAAGGGATGAATATCAATGTCTATATAAAAGAAAGCGGGGGCGAAACCAAGGGCCTCGTACTCCTTATGGATGATGATCAAAATCTTGCCGTGTTGGATATCAAGGGCTTTGTTCCACTGAACAAGCTAGCCAAACTGGCTTCTACGGTACAGGACGTGGATGCTTTTTAAGCAAGCCGCCATTCACCTGATTTGCAAACCACTCCCAATTAAAATCTATTCTCAGGTATTCTATTTGCGTTACTAAAGGTATTCACCTGACCACTCAAAGTGGTCTGACGAACCTCGCTTTATGAAATGTTTCATATCTTGGATCAATTAAGAACAAATTAATCACCTATTGGAAACTGTTTTAAGTATTAAGAACCTTACCAAGCGTTATGGTAGAATCACTGCGGTGAAAGACCTTTCGCTTGATGTTCAAAGAGGCAATGTGTTTGGCATCCTCGGACCAAACGGCAGTGGTAAAACCACGACACTGGGCATTTTGCTGGACGTCATCAATAGAACCGGTGGAGAGTTTTCCTGGTTTGGAGAACCTCCTACGAAAGAAATGCGAAAACGCATCGGCGCTATTCTTGAAACGCCTATTTTCTATCCCTATCTATCGGCAACTAAAAACCTTGAGATCGTCGCAGAGATAAAGGGAGCATCCAAAGGCAACATAGATCCTGTTCTTAAAACCGTGGAATTATTTGAGCGCAAGGATGATAAGTTCAGAACGTACTCATTAGGTATGAAGCAGCGGCTTTCCATTGCCTCCGCCCTCATCTGTGATCCTGAAGTAATGATCCTGGATGAACCTACCAATGGTTTGGATCCTCAAGGAATTGCGGAGATCCGCGAGTTGATAAAAAAGATTGCCTCTGACGGCAAAACAATCATACTGGCGAGCCACCTGCTAGACGAAGTGCAAAAAGTGTGTACGCACTTTTGTGTGTTGAAAAAAGGGACATTACTCTACACCGGAAGTGTGGATGAAATTGGCAAAGGGGCTATTTCTGTAGAGGTGACAGCCGAAACCAATATAGAAAAGGTACTAAAGGAGTGGGACGGTACCACTGAAGTTAAAAGTGAGGATGGCAAGTTCATTGTGCAACTGGTCGATGGAAAAACCTCCGGTGATTTGAACAAACATCTTTTTGAACAAGGACAGGTAGCCTCACATTTGGTGACGCAGAAAAAGAGCCTTGAAAAACAATTCCTTGAACTTCTAGCCGAATCAGAACATGCTTAGACTATTACGAATAGACCTACTCAAACTTGCCAATTATCGGGCGTTTTGGGTATTGAATATACTATATGGCCTTTTGATCATTGGAATTCCAGCCGGGGTTATTGAGTTTTTGAAATGGCTGGATCGGTTAGGGGCAGACTTTGACGGCTTTAACCCTATGAAAATTCCTGTGCTTCATTTTCCTGATATCTGGCACAACACCACCTATGTGTATACGTTCCTGAAGATCTTTATGGCTATTATCATTGTGATTTCCATAAGCAATGAATTCAGTTATAAAACGGTGCGTCAGAATATCATTGATGGCATGAGCCGACTGGATTTCCTAAAGTCAAAGCTTTATACGATCCTGGTAATGTCCATAGCTTCTTCCTTGCTGGTGTTTAGTACCTGTTTGCTTACCGGATTGATCTATACACCGGAGTACGACTTTGGAGACGTATTTTCAGGGGTAGGATTTGTAGGTGCGTACTTTATTGATTTATTCGGCTTTCTTGTATTTTCTTTCTTCATGACCGTATTGCTGAAACGATCAGCGCTTACAGTATTTATCTTATTGATCTATCGACCTGTGGAAGCAATATCTATTGCCCACTTACCGGAATCTATTGAGGTCATTGGTGAGTATTTTCCACTTCAGGCCATGAGCAATATGATAGAAATACCGTTTCCCAAATATGCATTTCAAGAGATAAAGGACTACGTGGTGATGCCGTTTGTAGGGGTTTCATTAGCTTGGATTGCGCTATTTGTATATGGTATTTATTCCAAGTTAAAGAGTAGCGATTTGTAGA
>CALBPF010000325.1 GCA_937899105.1 uncultured Flammeovirgaceae bacterium
AACTTAGCATTGCGTTGGAATCAGAATTAAAGGCGCAGGGCGACCCCAGAATGTTCGGGAGTTCCATTTTTGATAGCTACCCAAGAGTGTCGAGCATGAGGGAATTTGAAGGTTTCAAGGAGCGAAGGGAGTATAACCCTGAATACTTAGAGGAAGGTCAAAGAGTCATTAAGTAGCTTTAAGGAGGTGATACGATATCAGATGCCATTTTTATTAAGCTCCAGCCATATACTAAGTAAATTATTCATAAGACCATCAGCTCCGGTAATTGCCTCGTAGTGCGTGGTAGTATTGGAGGCCTTGGGTAAAGGTGAGGTTTGGTCCATGACCGCTTCAATGGAAACATCAGCATATGCTATGGCTTTATCCAGAAATCGTCGCTCATCTGTAATTCGATAAGCATCTAACATCATGCCAATGATTCCAGAATAATTGCGGGGATACAAGACTTTGGCTTTTGGGATCTCTGATTGATAATAGGCTTCCGCAGAAATTAGGAACAGGTTCTTATAGGCTTGGATTCCGGTCTTTTGAAATCTATCGAGGCAGTCATTAGCCGTACCGCTGCTTGCGCTGGCCGTATAGCCAGACCCCCACATTTTTGTTGAGTAATTCCCGCTCTTGCTTTTAGATCGAAACTCTCCCGGCTCTAACGTATGTACATTGGCCGATTTGATGAATCCGATTCCATCCGGAGTTGGGTCATGCGCGAAGCTCAGATAGATAGAATCCCAATTTTGCGTCAAATCAATCATTCGCAATCTTAACGTGTCAGGCAAGTTATCCCTGACGCTTTCTAGCTGATCGACAAGCCCCATATTGTGTCCAAGAGACAGGTGATCAGGAAATGAGGTGGCATATCGCAATGCACCACTTTTCGGGCTTTTATTTCGTTCAAAGTAGTTCAGGACAGTGGAGATCGCTCTTAGATATTCAGTATTACCGGTATATTGCCATGCTTTTGCCCAGGCAATAATGTATTTCCCGCCGTGGCTTGGAAATGCCTTACCTTTCATGGGCCAATGAAATAAAGCCGCAGTATGCCTGGAATATTCACCCGCGTGCTTTCCCTCTTTTGCATATATCTGATGATCCCAAAGCCCCATGGCAAATCGGTCGGCGGATTCCGGTACTTTTTCCCAAACTAGGTCCCATTGAGAAAAACCCTTCATTTCATGTACCCAGAACTGAAATTTGGAGGTAATGATCCTTTCCTTATAAAAGTCCCAACCCATATGTTCACCCCATGGTAACAATCCTGTTTTCTTTATTTGGCAATTTTTAAAAAACCAGAGAATAGAGGTATCAGCTTCCTGGCTGTACGTCTCAATCTTAGTCAATGCAGTTAATCGATGTAAAAGGCCGACGAAGCCTCTGGACATGGATGGGTTGGCTCCCCGGTGGGTACGGTCCCTCTTTCGAATTCCTTTTGGTGGTCTTGGCGGGTGATTCTTGTAAATGTCACCCGTGTTGCGATTCATGGTTGTAGCGAAAAGAGGTGAGCTCACTTCTCCGTATCGATCGCGACCGTTCCGGAGCATGAAATTGGCATAGTTGATGGTGATTTGAAGATAATCTGATCGTCGGCTCTCTCCATAAAGCTCTTTAAAAGTCGTTTTATCCAACAGTTTATATTTGGCAGGGGTGATGTATGTAACGGCCGCTTCAGGAAGATATGTTTTAAGGCTGCACCCAATTAAAAAGATCAGCCCTGTTATAGGACAAAGGATTCTTATTAAAATAGATTTTAAATGTACAGGATTACTCAATTGAGACTTGATCTTTTTTTAACCAATTATGCTCTACAGTGATTTCTTTCGAGTCCTTTGCTGAAAGAAATGTTTTCAAATTACCTGGAACTTTGCAACTGTGAACCAAGACATCATTGCAATTTCTTAGCGCTATGGCGGGGATTTCAACAGAAGGCGGAGTAGCCCCAAAATTGTCAATACCCACATTAGTTGAAAATGACATATTTAGGGGCCCGTTTTTTTGATTTTTGATCTTAACATCTCTTACATCGAGTTCATCAACATATTTAATGTCGAATCCATTGACAGATTCAAAATTGGAATTAGTGATACTAAAGTTTTCAACCGGAGCTTCTGGTAATCCAAAAATATTTCCGGCATTCGTCACATTGATGGCAGTGATATTATCCAGATGAATATTCTTGAAGAAAGGTGTTTTAACGGTCACTTCATATCTGCCAGTATCTTTTTTTCCATAGTACATATCAATAGAGATGGCATCTCGGATGTTAGACATAATGATGTTATTTACCCGAATATTCTCAACCACTCCTCCGCGGCCTCTTCCGGATTTAATTCTGACTCCTCTGAGCGTACCATTGAATACACAATTGGACACGGTCACATTCCGAACATCTCCCGACATTTCGCTGCCTATTCCAATGGCGCTCCGTCCATGTGCGAAGGTACAGTTGCTAATAACCACATCTTCGCATGCCTTACCGACACGTCTCCCATCTTCGTTGTACCCGGATTTAAGCGTGATGCAATCATCCCCTACGTCTACAAAGCAATTAGTAATACGTACATTTTTGCACGATTCTGGATTGATACCATCTGTATTGGGAGACTCGTACGGTTGAATGATAGTGATCTTATCAACATTCACATTTTGACAATATACCGGGTGTATGGTCCAGGCAGGGGAGTTAAGGAATTTTAACTCGCTAATTAATACATTAGTGCAATTGTAAAGGTTGATTAACCTGGGCCTTGGTACCTTCAAAGGACTTCCGGCAGGGTTTTCAGGCTCACGTTCTTGGATTCCATTCTTCTTTCTAATTTTCTTAGTTTCCTCGCTTGCTTCCCACCACTTTTTACCCTGACCTTCAATGGTGCCTCTCCCGGTGATGGTGATATTGTGTAAATCATGACCGGTAAATAACGATGCATATACTTTCCGCTCGATTCCTTCCCATCTCCCATCAATGATTGGGTTGGTTTCAATGTTATCATCAAAAATCAAGGTTGCACCTGGAAAGACCTCAAAAGTGATATCGCTCTTCAGAAACAGTGGTCCGGTCAGGTATTCTCCCGGAGGTACAATTACCTTTCCTCCACCATTCTTGGCGCATTCATCAATGGCTCTTTGAATGGATTCGGTGGCAAGGGTCTTTGCATCTCCAATGGCGCCATAACTTTGAACGCTATAAATTCCGTTTTGCTG
>CALBPF010000326.1 GCA_937899105.1 uncultured Flammeovirgaceae bacterium
ATTTAGAGCTTCTTTAATTGAATCTCCTTTAGAGCATCCGAAATCAATAAAGTTATATTCTGTTAAATCTATTTTATTACATGAAAGTTAGTATGAGAAATGATTAATTACTTTAAAAGTAAAATCTAATTTTAAAAGCAGTACTGATCTAATAATATAGTTTATAACTATTTGAGTAAGCAAAAATAAAGATCAATTATTTTATCTTGAACAAGAAAATATTTTTCATTTATTGTTTATTAATTCCGTTAGCGCAGTGCTCTAGAGGGGAGGACTCCATCAATCCCGAAGATGTAGCTGAGTACAAAATTGAATACAAACAGTCAATATTTGATCTTCCTAGGTGGCATATGCTTACTATTGCTCTTATGAACAATTCCTTAGTTTATAGATTCAATGACTTCTACACGGGTGAATCGATTAGCTCTGATATAATACTTTCCTCAGAGGAACGAGAGTCAATCGTAGAATTAATAGATTTTGATGAGTTCAGTGTGAAGCCTTACTAGTTTCTGGTAAGGCTACCTTTTTGGGGAAGGCTACATTTTCTGGTAAGGCTACCAAACTAGTAAGGCTTCAATAGGATTCTCAAACATTATAATATTCCTTGTACCAGTCAGTAAATTTTTTTATTCCGTCTTGAATAGGTGTAGAAGGTTTAAAATTTATTAGATTTTCTAAATCATTGACATCTGCGTATGTTTCATTCATATCTCCAGGTTGAATTTCTAAATAATTTTTAGTTGCTTTTTTGCCCAAAGCGTTTTCAATGGTCTCAATAAAGTTCATCAATTCAATAGGATTGTTATTGCCAATATTAAATATTCGATAAGGTGCCCAGCTTGAGCCTGGGTTGGGTTTTTTTACCCTAATTTCTTCAATAGGTTGAGGTATCTTTTCAATTAACTTGACAACTGCCGAAATGATATCGTCAATGTATGTGAAGTCTCTTTTCATTTTACCATAATTGTAAACATTGATTGGCTTACCTTCTACAATTGCTTTGGTAAATAGGTAGAGTGCCATGTCAGGTCTTCCATACGGCCCATATACGGTAAAAAACCTCAAGCCAGTTGTAGGAAGACCAAAGAGATGTGAATAAGTATGAGCCATAAGTTCATTAGACTTTTTGGACGCTGCATATAAGGAAATTGGATGATCTACACTGTGATCGACTGAAAATGGTATCTCTTTGTTTCCACCATAAACAGAGCTTGAAGATGCATAAAGCAAATGCCTGATATTATTATTTCTACAAGCTTCTAAAATATTCGCAAACCCTACAAGATTGGAGTTAATGTAAGAAGCTGGATTGAGCAAAGAATACCTAACCCCAGCTTGTGCAGCTAAATTGATGACATAATCAAATTCATGTTCCTTGAATATTACATTTATTCGTCCATCTTCTTCAAGTGATACTTTCTCAAAAGTGAATGAATCAAGTTCGTTAAGTATAGCTAGTCTATCCATTTTTAATTCTACACTGCAGTATTCATTAAGATTATCGATCCCAACAACACTATGACCCGAATTGCAGAGAACCTTGGACAGGTGGAAACCGATGAAGCCGGCTGCACCAGTAACCAGAATTTTACTTTTATTCATTTTCTAAAGTATTGAAATAGTTTACTAATCGGCTAAATAAATTGAAAGCAAGTTTATTCTTGATTGTACTGAATTTTATAGTAACTCTTATATTGCCCAGAAGTAACATGACCTAACCAATCTTCATTTTCCAGGTACCAATCCACGGTTTTTCTCATTCCTTCCTCAAACTGCAGTGAAGGTTCCCAACCTAGTTCTTTTTGAATTTTAGAAGCATCAATTGCGTACCTGTGATCGTGACCTGCCCTGTCTTTAACGAAGGTGATTAGTTTTGCTGATTCTCCGGGAGTCCGGTCTAATTTATCATCCATTATTTCACATAAGTGATTTACAATGTCAATATTTTTCCATTCATTGAACCCCCCTACATTATAAGTCTCTCCAACCTCACCTTTGTGAAAAATATCGTCAATGGCTCTAGCATGGTCAACGACGTACAACCAGTCCCTTATGTTCTCGCCCTTACCGTAAACAGGAAGTAGCTTGTTATTTTTGATATTGTTGATCATCAGCGGTAATAACTTCTCAGGGAACTGGTTGGGGCCATAGTTATTAGAGCAGTTTGAAATTTTTACCTGCAGTCCATAAGTATTAGCCCAAGCTCTAACAAAATGGTCTGAGCTAGCCTTAGAAGCAGAGTAAGGAGATTGAGGATCATAGGGTGTTGTTTCTAGAAAGAAACCATCTTCTGCTAAAGAACCATAAACCTCGTCGGTTGATACATGGTAAAAAATGTGTTTATCGAGTTCGTCTTTCCATGCATTTACTGCCGAATTTAGTAGTGTTACCGTGCCAAAGATGTTAGTTTTTACAAAACTCAACGGATCAGTAATCGACCTGTCAACATGTGACTCTGCTGCAAGGTGAATAACATCCGTAATTTTTTCGTCGTTGAATATCTTTGTTATGAACTCCTCATCGCATATATCGCCTTTTATAAACTTGTAGTTTTGCGACTCTTTTATGTCGATGATGTTTTCCAGATTACCTGCATAAGTTAACAGGTCAAGATTAACGATCTTGTATTCCGGGTATTTATTGACAAGTAGTCTCACCACATGGGAGCCTATAAACCCTGCTCCACCTGTTATTACTATATTTTTCATTGACTCTTTAACTATTTGACCTGAAAATTTAACAACTTAATTTGATTTAGAATCCACTTGCCTTTGTTAGAATTATCAAAAATAGTCTCAACGGAATTATTTAATTCAGAATTGAACAGTTTATGATAGTGGATTGAAATTACGTTATCGATGTCCCTTATTTTGTTTCCTTCTGGCATTGCTCTATCCTGCATATGAATTGGATAATTGTAATCATTTGAGAACTCTTTTAGCGATAAATTCATTTGAACTATAGTAGCCGCCAGCACACTCTGTTCTACGAAGAAAATGTTATTAGCAGGTTTTAGTTCTTCTTTCATTATAATATCGAAGTTTACTTTCCATTGACTAAAGATACTTTTACTACGTTTTACCAATATGTGCCCGGAATTATAATAAGGTAAGATTTCATATCCATCAACTGTACTAACCACTCTCTTATCTGTTTTTTCTATTCCCAATTTTGCATAAAGTGTTGCCCAGTAATGATTGCTGTCAAACTCACTACTACTAACACCGATGTTTTTGCTGTCAACAGGTCGCATCATGATGTCGTGACCCTCTAAGTGATTTATGAAGTTGGGCTCATTCAATATAATTACATCAGAATCTAAAAACAGAAGGTACTTATATCTTAACGTATTTTCTGCATAAGCGCAGGTGAATGGTTTATTCGCTAGTGGGTACTCAGTGTAACTCTCATTAAGAGACCTAATGACATGGTTGACGCGATTTCTCTTAAAAAAAGTTTCAGTTTCTTTTGAGATTTGCAGCCCTGCTCTTGGCTGGAAAGAAAAAACTGGAGTTTTTCTAAATTTACCACCAAACTTTCTTAGCGAACTAACTAGAAGCTTTGAATATTTCTCTAGTTCACCAGATTCAGTACAGATAACAATGGCCAGGTCGGCAGGCTTAAGAAATCTGAAAAAATTCACTTAGACATTAATTTAAGAGCTTTTTCCAAGCTACAGCTCCAGTGTGGTATTTCAATATTTAGGCTTTGCTTAACTTTAGATTTATCCAAAACACTAAAATTCGGACGATCGGCTACGGTTGGAAATTGATCTGAATTTACGGGGATCACTTGGCAATCTAGCCCTGATTGTTTCATAATCTCAAAAGCAAAATCGTACCATGAACATACGCCCTCATTGCTGTAGTGATATATACCAGGCTTGTCATTTCCAGAATTAACTTCCTCAATAATACTCAATATAACATTTGCAAGGTCATTAGCATATGTAGGGGTACCTATTTGATCAGAGACAACAGTCAGTTCCTCTTTCTCCGCTCCAAGGCGAAGCATTGTTTTTACGAAATTCTTTCCAAAACTTGAGTAGACCCATGAAGTTCTAATTATGTAATAGTTGTCTAAGAATTGTTCAATGCCTTGCTCTCCTAAAAGTTTTGTTTCTCCATAAACGGATTTTGGGTTTGGAGCGGCATCTTCATTAATCGGTTTGCTGAATTCACCATCAAAAACGTAATCTGTAGAAATGTGGATCAGCCGCGTTGAGCTTTCCTTACAGAACTCTGCAATTATTCCAGGCGCGATACCATTAACTAACTTGGCTAATTCTTCATCATTTTCCGCTCCATCAACATTGGTATAAGCCCCTGAACTTATTATAAAATCGACCGGATTTCTATTCAAGAAATCTATGATTGAATCTTTATTCGAAAGATCCATTTCTTCAACATCACAAAAAATAAACTTATGAGCGCTTTCTTTGGCTAACGACTTAAACTCGCTACCCAACTGACCATTCGCTCCTGTTATTAAAACCCTCATTTCAAAACTGACTTTCGAAACCGCTTAATGTAGGA
>CALBPF010000327.1 GCA_937899105.1 uncultured Flammeovirgaceae bacterium
ATGTTATGTTTAAAAACAGGTTGCGCACCGGCAGGCAAATACAGAAGTTGTTTGGCGCCCCATGGCTGTCAAATACGGCGGTTGCCATTTGTAATAATCTAAAACCTATGGCAAATTACTTGATGAGTAAAACGCACGGTCAAGTTTTTTGAGTCATGATATCCTTCAAATCCTACCTTTTGCAATTCACGTCGGTGCCGGAGGAGTCACTTCAGGCATTGCTGGATTTGTTTCAACCTGTAAACCTTACGAAAGGGGAACACTATGCGCTATCAGGGCAAACTGCGAAAAAGTTGGCATTTGTGGAAAGCGGATTGCTTAGGGCTTATTATCAAAACCCGGAAGGCGAGCAATTCAATAAGATATTCTTTTCTAACCCGGCTATTGTCGGAGCGTATACTTCATTGATCACTAAAGAAAAAAATCAGATCAATGTCGAATGCCTGACCGATTGCGAAATGGTAGAGGCGGATTTCCGGAAGATACTCGACCTGTATGAACAGCATCCTATGATAGAAAGGCTCAACCGCACAATAGCCGAAGACTTTTTCGTGAAAAAGGAAAAACGAGAAATATCGCTAGTGATGAATGATGCCTCTGAGAGATATGCTCTTTTCCAGCAGGAGCATCCCGGCCTGGAAAACCAGATTGCACAATATCATATTGCCTCTTATTTAGGCGTTACGCCCACCCAGTTAAGTAGGATTCGGGCTAAAAAAGAGTAGATCATTTCTTTACATATGTAAATGCACAGCTCAGAGAGGCATCCCAATTTTGCTTTCATAATCAAACGTTAATTACCATGAACGAGATTAAAGAAAACAAGGAAGTAAAATATTCTACTAAAAAAGAGCTGACCGCTGCTAAGCCTTCAAATGCATTTATTGGTGCATCCTGGACTACACTGATCGCGGGTATTACGGCCTACTTTATTGGCTTATGGAATGCTGATATGTTATTGAGTGAAAAAGGCTACTATTTCACCATTATGTTGTTTGGACTTTTTTCTGTGGTTTCAGTACAAAAGAGTGTGCGTGACAAGCTTGAAGGAATTCCGGTAACCGAGATATATTACGGATTAAGTTGGTTTTCTACCATAACCGCAATTTTATTGTTGATCATTGGCCTGTGGAACGCAGAGCTAACCTTAAGTGAAAAGGGCTTTTATGCCATGTCATATATCTTAAGTATGTTTTCTGCTATTGCCGTGCAGAAAAATACAAGGGATATGAAATTAACTAGCCGATAAACAATGATGATCCACGCCTGATTAATAATTAGCGTGGATCATTTTATTGCTGAATTATAGTTGTATTTATTTATTTTCATGAGTAAAATACGCTTTTGCTTAATTCAAAAAATGTGAAAGGTAGCTTTTGTTTATGCTGGTTCTGGTTGGCTTAAAACAGGACTAATGAAAATAGCGCTCTCACTTCTGTTACTAATTCTTAGTGGCGCTTTCTTGAAGGCGCAGAAACCAATATCATTTGTGCCCTTAGAAAAAGGGCTAGCAAATAATTGGATATCTACCATTCTGCAAGATAGTATGGGCTTTATTTGGGTCGGTACACAGGATGGCCTGTGCAGGTATGACGGTTATCGGTTTGAGGTGCTAAGAAACTTACCCGATGACAAGCAATCGCTCGCCGCCAATTGGGTACGTACCATGGCACAAGACATGGATAACAACTTCTGGATTGGTACCTATGGAGGTGGAATAACCAAGTTTTCGCCTAGGACCATGGACTTTATAAATTTCGCGAATGACACGGTCAATGGATTTAAGGGAAAGCTCATTGCGCAGATCTTACCCTTGGATGGAGGTCAGATTTTTGGTGCCAGCGAGGCTGGTTTTTCTATTTTTAATAGAACGGACAACAGCCATTATAATTTGGGCATAGGCGCCTACAACTCTTCTTTCTCCGCTCACGCGGATACGATTTGGCTTGAAGTATCAAAAAGTAAACTTTTCGCTTATCATATTTCGAATCAACGGATAACACCGCTATATGAATTTGATACACCTATTCACTTGTTAGAATATGTACCGGAGTTAGGTGTTTTGGTGGGATTGGAGGACAAGTTAGTCATATTCAAAGATGGGAAAATTCAAAAAGAAATGCCTATCCATCAAAAGATTGTTGAGGTGTTGCGTGATGGTTCAGAAAGCTATTTAATGGCCACTAACTCGGCCATTTTTAAGTTTAACCCAAGAAATTTTGAGTTAGTAGAAATCCCAACAGATCTGGATTTATCAAATAAGCGCATACAAACTATTTTCAATGACAAGCAGGGGAGCTTATGGGTGGGTACAGATAAGGGCTTATTCAGGCAAAAGCGCTACAATCCAGCTTTTTTGAAACAAAGCATTCAGCTTCATGCAAGGCGGATCATAAAGAATGGTGCACTATACGTGGGAGGGGATATGGGGCTGTACAAAGTAAGCGGCGGTTCCATTGATCTGATACATGATCAAAAACCAATTCTCTCGTTGGCTCAATATGGCGATACCATCCTGACGAGCGCCAGAAATGCCCAGGTGCATAGATTCGTAAATGATCAGTGGGAAAAGAAAATCCCTCTTTCTGAAGATTCCCTGAAAAGGCTTGCTGTACTGGGTTTAGAACGAGATCAAAATAACAGGTTATGGGTTGGTTCATGGGAGGGGCTATTTGTTTTCGACAAAAACGACAAGTTATTGAAGCGTTTCTCACTTAATAATAAGGAGAATAACAGGGAACAAAATATAACCAACCTGTTCATTGACTCACGAGATCGACTTTGGATAATCACCTCCGCGTATGGCATATACATGTTAGAAAATGTGTCCCTCCATTCACTTGATCATATCGATGAAAACATCATTCATTACACGTATGAGGAAGGTAATCGCAATTCAATAACCAGTAACCTTATTTTAACCATTGAAGAAGATGACTTTGGCGCCATTTGGTTTGGAACTGATGTGGGTGTAGTCTCTTACAATGAAAAAGATAACAGCTTCCAAAGATTATATTATCAGGGTAGGTTGTTCGATAAAAAGATAATGACCATCCGAAAGGACGGTTCAAAAAATTTGTGGATCACCACTATTAATGACGGCATCTATGTGCTAAACCAAGTAGACGGATCTATGCGCCACTTTACCAAAAATGATGGCCTTATATCTAATGCTTTTCTATATGGATCCGGCTATTATGATAATGTCAAACAGCTTATGTATTTTGGCACAGATGAGGGAATACAGCAAATAGATCTCACCTTACCTTTTTACAATTATGACAATAACATCCCTATTCTGACTGGAATCGAGGTAAATGGAGAAAAAAGCAATTTGTTTTCAGCTTGGCAGTCACCCTTTTTAAGTGAAATCTCATTATCAGCCACTCAAAATGATTTTTCTGTTAGTTTTTCTGACCTGGACTTTATGCACGCAGATAAAATAGACTATTACTACTCGCTTGATAATGAAGCCTGGAAAGTAACTGATTTACAAAAAGCCTATTTCACCAATGTGCCCTATGGTAATCATACTTTAAAAGTGAAGGCCGTGTATGATGGCATTGTAGATGATAGCGAAGGCCGTCAGCTAAACATTTACATAGCCCCACCTTGGTATTATAGCCACTTTGCTAAAGCGGTATATGTCATTTTATCGGTCGTATTACTATTGGTATTGTATAGATATCTCAAGTCGAGGTGGCAAATGCGGGCCGAATTACATTTAAATAGGTTAGAAGCCGAACGCTTAAAAAAACTTAATGACTTCAAGTCTAGGCTCTATACAGATATTGCCCACGAGTTTAAAACACCTCTTACACTCATTTCGGGGCCTATTGAAATAAAATTGAAAAGCAAAGGTCTGTCTGATGATGATAGAAATAACTTTACTACCATTAAGCGAAATGCGAACCGTTTGATTTCGCTGGTAGATCAGCTTTTACAATTGGCGAAGCTGGAAAATGGTAATTTGAGACTGAATGTTATCAAGGGAGACTTGGGTAAATTCTTGCAGATGTTAGCCCATTCCTTTGACTATCATGCTAACCTAAAAGAAATGCGCTATACCGCAGACATCGCACCACTTGGTGAGGTATGGTACGATCCTGATATTCTGGAAAAAATAATAAGCAACCTACTTTCCAACGCTTTTAAATATTCACCAGAAGGTGGTTTTTGCGAATTCAAGGTAAACAAGAGTTCAGATTATGTAAATATTGACGTAAAAAACACAGCCCTGGATGTATCTGAATTAGATCTGGAAAAAATGTTCACCCGGTTTTATCAGCGCGATGAATACTCGGAAGGAGTAGGTGTGGGTTTGGCATTGGTAAAAGAGTTGACTCACTTTTACGGTGGAAGTATAACGGGTAATACAGAAAATGAATCAATCATAACGTTCAGCGTTCGCTTACCCTATCACTTTGATGCATTCAAGCCAGAAGACATAGGGCAAAATGATCAATCATTCGAAGTAGAAAAAGAGGAGTCTTATCAATCGCCTGTTAATGCGGATGAAAATCACCATAGTGGATTGCCTATTTTATTGATAGCAGAGGACTCTGCTGAAATACGAGAGTTTGTAAGGCAATCCATGCGTGAAAAATATCAAATTCTGGGGGCAGAAAATGGTGAAATAGCTTTAAAAACAGCGCTTAAATATGTGCCTGATATAGTTCTGTCGGATATAAGAATGCCTGTAATGGATGGTGTTGAATTATGCAATACGCTGAAAACAGATGAACGTACAAGTCATATCCCTGTCATTCTTTTGACAGCAGGAGCTTCTGAAGAGTATGAATTAAAGGGCCTTTCTTCAGGAGCCGATGTGTTTCTGACCAAGCCATTTAAAGTAGCCATCTTGGAACAGCACATTACTAACCTCATTGATCTAAGGCGAGTACTACT
>CALBPF010000328.1 GCA_937899105.1 uncultured Flammeovirgaceae bacterium
ACCCTTATCAATGATGAGTTACCAGCAGAATCTTTGTCACTTATGTTGCCTACTTAAAATGCGGCTCATTACTTTACATGATGATTTTAAATGCTAGGTAATAATTACCAACATGGGATCTTGGAAAAAAAGCTAATGCCAAATTGCGATCACCCATCACATAAGCCAGCTGCATTTCAGTCATTGTCTTTTTTTCAATTATCACAGCAGTAGTACCAGCGTTCAGAGACCTGGGCAACATAACAGCTGTGGGTATGACCATGGCGTTCATTTTATCGGTTACACTGCTGCCGGCTGTTATGTCTATGCTTCCGGTGAGAGCAAAAGTGAAAGATCCGGAATCCAGCAGGTCTCATAAATTTTACAATGGCCTGGCCGATTTCGTCATAGCTCGTAGAAATGCTACATTGGCTGGCTCAGCCTTTATCATAGGAATATTAGGCTACTTCGCCATCAACATCGAACTGAACGATGAGTTCGTCAAGTATTTTGACAACAGCATTTCTTTCCGTAATGACACTGACTTCATCAATGAAAACCTAACTGGCATTTATAACGCTGAATTTTCCTTAGGTTCGGGGGAGCCCGGCGGCATAAATAACCCGGAGTATCTCAAAAACCTGGAGCGATTTGAACGATGGTTAGAAGACCAGCCCGAGATCGTTCATGTCAATGCATACTCTGAAATAGCTCGCAGAGTAAACCGCTCCATGCATGGTGATGACGAGAGCTACTACAAAATTCCCGAAAACCGTGAAGAAGCGGCCCAGTACCTCCTGTTATATGAACTTTCTCTACCCTTTGGTTTGGACTTAAACAATCAGATAAATGTAGATAAATCAGAAACACGATTGACTGCCACCATGGTAAATATGCCCACACAACAAATGATCAGCTTTACCAAGCGGGCTGAGCAGTGGTTAATAGATAATACTCCTGAGTATATGCACGCCAATGGAATTAGTCCAACAATGATGTTTGCTTATCTTTCCAGAACTCAGGTGCTAAGTTTGATCAGTGGTACATTAACCGCGCTTCTGATCATTTCTCTGATTTTGATCGCGGCTTTAAGAAGCTTCAAGTTTGGGTTACTCAGCTTGATCCCCAATCTGACACCCGCTTTTGCCGGATTTGGACTATGGGCGCTATCCGGAGGGCAAATTAATGTAGGTATTTCCATAGTCTTTGGCATGACCCTTGGAATTATTGTGGATGACACTATCCATTTCTTGTCGAAATACCTGAGGGCCATCAGAGAGCACGGCTATTCTCCTGAAGATGCGGTTAGGTATGCCTTCAATACAGTAGGACGTGCCCTTTTAGTCACTACTATTGTTTTGGTGGCAGGATTCGTCATTCTGGCTCAGTCCAGCTTTGGAATGAATTCCGGGATGGCTAAAGTCACGTTCCTGGTCATTGTAACTGCACTAATTATTGACTTTTTATTACTTCCGGCTCTCCTGCTCATTACAAGCAGACTAAGAAGACAGCTGGCCTAATTATCAAACTTTAAATCACATAAAAATGAAACATATAAAACAAATCATAATTGCAATGAGCCTGGTTATGTTCCTTGCCGGCACCGTTGCATATGCACAGTCAGCAGAAGAAAAAGGTCTTGATATAGCGAAAAAAGCCAACAAGGCAGACGAAGGCTTTCTCAGCTCTGAGGTTGACTTGAAAATGATCCTTAGGAATAAGCAGGGTCAGCAGAGTGAACGCTTCCTTCAAAACAAAACGTTTGAATTGATTGAAGATGGCGACAAATCGATGATTATATTCAATAGCCCTAAAGATGTGGAAGGCACTGCTACGCTCACATTCACGCACAAAGAAGGACCGGACGATCAGTGGCTTTACCTGCCTGCCATCAAAAGGGTGAAGAGAATTTCTTCAAGCAACAAATCCGGCCCATTTATGGGCAGTGAATTCGCATATGAAGATCTTTCTTCCGATGAGGTGGAAAAGTATACCTATAAGTTTTTAAAGGAAACCACGGTAGGCAGCGAGAGTGCGCTGGCGGTGGAGCAATATCCGGTGGATCCTAAGTCCGGTTACAAGAAGAGAATTGCCTATTACAACGACACTAAGGGTTATCGCCTCGAGAAAATCGAGTTTTTTGATCGAAAGGGCTCACCTTTAAAAACACTCACCTATTCAGGCTATAAACAGTATCTGGGCAAGCACCGGAGGGCTGACAAATTTTTAATGGTCAACCATCAGACCGGTAAGGAGACCGAGCTTTTCTTTGAAAATTATACGTTCAAAACCGGTCTTGCAGAAGCGGACTTTAGTCAAAACGCTTTGATCCGTGCAGGAAGATAAGGGCGTTTTTAGTGTTGTTGATAGAAGACTGTGGGTCATGATACTCACAGTCTTCATTTCTATAAAAGCCGGACTAGCGCAGGATAAGATCACTCCTGATTTTCAATTGGAGTTGCAAATTGAGAATAGACACTTTCTTAAGGAGGGATTGTACCCGGGTCAGGAAAGAAACTTTTTCTCACTATCTGCGAGACCTGAATTAGAGTGGGAATGGGACGATGGCGACAAGGGTATTAAGGTCTCTTTGTTCGGCCGCTGGGATCAGCATGATGACCGAAGGACACACTTTGACATCAGGGAACTTTACTACCAGCAGGTAAACGGGAATTTGGAATTCTCAGTGGGGTTAAAAAAGATCTTTTGGGGAGTTACCGAGTCGGTTCATTTAGTAGATATCATCAATCAGACGGATCAAGTAGAAAGCTTTGATGGGGAACAGAAGCTGGGTCAGCCTATGGCTCATATGTCATACCTAAGTTCTTTCGGCACCTTTGACTTCTTCTATTTGCCGTATGTCCGAAAAAGACAATTTCCGTCGAGTGAAGGAAGGCTCAGGTTTCCTGTCGCCGTTGAGCGTGATGACCTGGTGATTGACTCTAGAAATGAGGAGTGGCGCCCTTCAGGGGCTTTTAAATGGAGTCACTATGTGGGGTTGTTAGATGTGGGAGTTTCTTATTTCCATGGTGTAGGTCGTGAGCCACTATTTCTTGACCTGCAAAGCGAGGCGCCGGGTCTTTTCTATCCTATCATCCATCAGGCAGGCCTTGAGCTTCAAGCCACTACCGGTCCGGTTTTATGGAAAGTAGAGAGCATTTACAGACATGCCGATGTCCAGGACTTTACCGCAGTAGTGGCCGGCTTTGAATACACTTTCGGTAATGTAAAATCCAGTGGCATCGATATTGGCCTCATTGGCGAATACCTGTATGATGAGCGGGATGAGTTAGCCATCAGCAGCTTCGCCAATGATATATTCACCGGAGTACGTTTGGCGTTTAACGATGTGCAAAGCACCGAGTTTTTGGCAGGCGCCATTTTTGACCTCGAAGAAAGCACAAAAGTATACAGCGTAGAAACGAGTCGAAGAATAGGCTCCAGCTGGAAGGCAGAGGTAGAAGCCAGGATATTCGAGGAGGTGGCTCAGGAAGAATTTCTGTACTTCTTTCGTGAGGATAGTTTTATAAGATTTAGCGTTTCAAAATTTTTCTAATCTCAACCTAACACGCGTAGATGAACCCAACTCTGTTTGGAACCCATGAACAATATCGCTAAATGAATTGTTTATCTAAATCCCGGGTAGGCTGACTGTGCGTGACCCCCAAGTGATACCATAATACCCTAGGTGAGAGGGTAATTATACGGTGCGCAGAGACTAAACCACCGAACTC
>CALBPF010000329.1 GCA_937899105.1 uncultured Flammeovirgaceae bacterium
GCTATTAGATCTTTCATCGTTATTTTAATTTTTTCCTGTGGCGCAAATAGATTGTACTCACCACGTATACGACTGATCCTCCGGCCAAAACACCATATACAAATCCGGTAAACCACCGATCTTCTGTTTTTGAATCGGACAGGAGAAACACCACAAATGCTGTGGCTAGTATCATGCCTGCGGCCAGTATGCCCCGGTACGCGTCGTTGCGAAAAAATACCTCACGAACTCGCCAGTCTAAAAAGGATAATAATACTCCGATGATAAAAAAGCAAATAGTTATCGCTAATGTGACGCCTATTAACTTTCTGTATCGCTGTAATGAATAGGTTATTCTGTAAGCCGGACCGCCATCATAATCCATCGCCTGTAGTGGGATCGAAGGACTTTTTCCGAAGGTTTCTTTAACCCCGTTCCAAATATCCGAGTCCACACCGCCATACCCGGGGCCCCACAAACCCACTCCACCCAATCGCTCCGCCTTAGCCCATCTATATTTTTTGTTCAGGCTTTCCACTTTTTCATACCATATCTCCTTTTGCTCCGCTGACTCACCAATTGTAATGACGGCGCTATTACCAATTTCATACGTGTTGTCGTTATCCATGAGACTGTACTGTGCAATGATGTCCTCATAGGGGATGTATTTTTCAAAGACCTCTTCCGGATCTGAAACCCCCCAAAGGGCCCCATACATAGGCATACTAATGATGATATTCCCGGCACTCAACCCCTGACAAATAAGCTTATTGACAATACCCTCTAAACTCTCATACGCCATAGAAGATACTGAAGAAATGGAGGCCGAGGGAAGAGGGACGCTGGAAGAATTACCCGTGGCATACCCCTTTATTATAAAGATATTAACCCAGGTTTTTAACTTTTCGATATCATAGGCGCTATGATCTGCGTTATAAGGGATCTGCAGCGTGATGATGGCGCTATCACCGAGTTTACTTCTCAGGCCATAGACAAAATTGCTAAACTCAGCCCTCATGGAAGGACGAATACCGCTAAAATCAATATCAATGCCTTGAGCCTCCTTTTTCCTAATTAAAAACCGAACGCTGTCACTCAATCGTTGCCAGGAATTGTTATTATTTTTTAATAAAACATCATTGTTTTTCTCTCCATAGCATGAAAGGGTGAGCAATACTTTAACGTCATGCTGCCTGGCAGAATCTATCAAACCTGTGGTCTTCCATGCATCGATTGCATCCGTACCTCTGTAGGTACCATCTTCGGGGTTTACGTCGTAAGAGAAAAATGCAATGGTAGAAAGTAAATGGTAGGGGTAGAATTTGTATGCCTCTGTCATCCAGTTGGGATGCCATGCCATTATCTCTATCCCTTCTTGTAGTCCAGGATCGTTCCTGTACCTTCCTTGATATACCTTGGCAGTGGAATCATAAACAATCTCCTTTAAGTCCTTTACACCTTTAAATGTGACCTTATTACTGTCGCCATACAGCGTTGCAAACAGGACTTTAAACTCCTGAAGTACTCCCTGCGATGGTATTTCTCTTTTTCGTTGCCATTCAATGGTATCACTTTTTAATTCAGCGCTAATGGAGAGCGTATCCCGGTCCTGCACTTGGCTGAAGCCCAATACCGGTTGAAGCGATAGCGCGAGAATATTGATCAGTACTAAACGGAAACAATGTGTCGGATACATCTTTGATTTATTTCTTTTTCACTTGCTTTTCCGCCAATACAACTTGCCAGATATCTATAGATACATGTTTGCCCGTCACTTCATCTTTGTTTTCGATCCAAAGGGCAGGTTTATGAATGATCTTACTTCGCTCAATTGTGCCTTGGTTATTTGCGCCCTTGCCCTCCTTTAGTATCGGTAGGTTAACGAATGAATATTTTATTGGGCTGCCACTCAAGGTTTTTATATCGTAATGCAGTTGATATTGTAAGTTTTCAATATTCTCTAAACTATCTGATGGTATAGCGAGGGAGTCTATTTCAAAGCGGACCCGATGTTTATTTTTCATGTTCAACAAGCTGGCAAGGTAGACGGTATCCGTCTGCTTCATTTGAAACACCGTATCTATTTTGATGGGCACGGGGTCCTCTGCCGGTACTTTAATTTCTTTCTTTTGACATACATAACCTTTACGCATGACATTGACAATAAAGGTGTTATGAAACAGACTTTCGCTCTTGATCTTGAAATAATAGGTATCTTCAGTGGGTGCCCATAATTTTCCGCTATATGTGGGAGCCTTGAAGGTTATTCCTTTCACGGAGAAGATCACCTCCTTAAGAAGAGAACTAGCGCTATCGACGCTAACGACAGAATCGGCACGGCTTTTATTTAATTTTTTAGCTACTGTTTTGCTTACCGTGTCCTTGGGAAGTTTTAAGATGGACTTGCTATCGTAAATTGAAAATATTGCTTTTCGTTGCTTTTCGCTAAAAATGGAATATTGTATACTATCTCCTTTTTTGGTGGTAAACGTTTCACTGAATTCTTTCCAAAACCACAGTTTCTGAGTCCAGGAACCAAGGGGAGAAAACTCCTTATCCCATACGAGAATGGAGTCTTTTCCGCAGGCGCTATTGTCCTGACTTAAAGTCGGTAGCGCACTTAGGATTATCAGACCTATAAGCAGTATCCTCATACTTATTCGAGCATTTTATCTCTAATAGCTTTTTCTCTTAATTTTTCCTTTTCGTCTTCCACCCAAATCGCGAGCTGCTCCTTTATCAACTCCTGATGTGCCTTTTCTATGAGGTGCATCGTCTCTTTATTATTCGAAACCTGCTGTTCCACTTTTTGCTGCTCTACGCTGGCCAGTAGTGTCAGTTGATTGTTTAGTTTTTGGTTCCTCAGATTTATGGATGATATTTCTTCTATCTCATAGTCATACTCCACAGTTTTCAACAAGTGATCGTAGGGCCCGTAGGGTGAAAGAAGCTTGGCAAATATGGGTGAGATCTCAATAAATATGAGAAGCAGCACAATGGCGATTGAAGGACCTGGAGGCAAGGTATTCAGAGCTTCAAGTTGTGCAAGAAGACCGTTCGAAAATGTGCTACTCAACGTTTCTTTATACGTTTCCTTTTCAAGCTTTAAAGCGGTAATCTCTTGTTCGATTTGGTCAATTAGCTTCTGATTTTTCAATTTCAATTCCTGATAATCTTTATCAGCATCGAGGTATTTCTCCTTGTTTATTAAACATAACGGCCCTATTCCCTTTTCTCCAGTTCCACAAGATCCTTCGCACTCACATTTGTACTTGATAAAGTACTTTTCGCGTGTGGCATAACGTTCTTCCGTCTTTTCCCTCAAACTTCCAATTCTGGAGTTTTGGACTTCGATCTTTTTGTCATAGAGAACATTAATGTCTTCCAGTTTCTTTGCACCCGTGTAATGCAAGGACTCATTGATTTCCTGCTGAAAGATCTTTAGCTCTAATGGCTTGGAAATTACCACAGCCAGAAATATGGCGAGCAAAGTGCGCGGGATGACTTGTAATATCTGGTTATATTTCCATTCCCCTTTCTTTATGGTACTTACTATAAACCGGTCCAGATTAAAAATTAAAACACCCCAAAAAATACCCAACAGTACTGCGGCCCAGACACTGTTAAATACAGTGTAAAGCGCGTAACCACCTGATAATGCAGCTAATGACCCTGTAAAAAAAACGGTTGCCCCTATGCTGGCATATTTGTGACGTTCTGCCGAGGGACATTGCATCAGCAGGCGCTGATCTGCTGCCGAGCAGAAAATAAAAAAGCGCATGATGCTGCCCAATGAATGTACCTGATGTTTAGTTTCCATACCGTGGGTTGTTATAATAATCCTGAATAGATTGAAGGATGTCAACCACACCTGATTTGCGGGAATGAGCCCTTTTGATGGCGCTGAAAAGAAAAGAATTTACCCTTTTGAAGTTAATCTTCTTTGACTGGATACGCTTATGGTGTTTCAGTATATTTTTCCTGAGTTTGTCATATCTTTTTTCTTCATTACTGAGCATGCTCCTGGCATGTAAGCCCAACTTGTTTTGAAGGTCGTCAGGAATAGGAAAGGGATCGTGGCTATCAATATTTGTTAATAGTGGTACGAGCTTATCTTTAAAAACCGGTATTGGAAAAACCAGTAGTGTTATCTTTCGCTTGAGTACTCTTTCCTGAATTTGAGCCCGAATCTCGATGATCATGGATTCGGTTGGACTAAAAGTATGCTCACCCTGTTTGGTTTTGATGTCAAAGGGTAGAATTTTAATTTCGTCGGCATCCGCCGCCTCCCAGGAGAAGCGAATCGTATTTCCAAGTGAAACGCCATAGGCATGAGGATAGTTTTCAGTCTGTACCAGACTGTAGTACTCATGGGATTGCTTACTCATAAAACCTATGTCGTAAGTAATCTTTAGTTCTTCACTCACCCATACTTTTAATGCTCTTACCTGAGATTGTCTTGCATTGTAGGCGCCAATTTTGATGATTGTACTTCGTTGAAACTTCAGATTTTTACTGCCATAGGGATCCACATCACCAATTCCCTGGATAACAATCCTGTCTGCAGAGTCAACTTCCCAAGAGACTTTCGCAGAATCGCCTTTTAAAACGGCCCGTTCTGATAATTGTAAGTTTATCAGGATGTCACCCTGCTCCACCAGGAAGGGTTCTACTTTCAAACCTTGAAAATCATAGACCCTATTTTGCAGCTCGGCAAGATGGTCCTCTTCCTGATAGCTAATAACATTTTCATCATAGATGTCGCGAATTTCGGCGAAGTCTATTATACATTCATAAATTCGGTCTCCCTCATCAGGAGGTTTTATAAAATTAGCAGCGCCTTTCTTAATGTGCTGCAGGCTTTAGCCAATGAGAAAGTGGTTATCTTCCAGTACAGCGGTAGTACTTTTATTAAGTAATAATTCTACTGCCCGTCCTGCTTCCACCAGACTGATGCACGTTTCAATCAGACTAGCGCTCACGTTGGCATTTACCTTAACAGCAACAGCATGCTTTGCCCTCTTTATAAGCGGCAACAGACGGTCTATGCTATAGGAAGCTGCCATATTGCTAAAATTGTGTAGCTAACATCTTTCTTTACTCAGATAGTGATCCCTTCCTTTTGATACTCTTTTCGAATACCGGTATAAATATCTTCTAGCTCCACTTTTCTGGTGCCTCGTTTCCTTGTAGCTATAGAGCAATAGCGCAATACATTAATAATGCTTCCGCCGGTCAATTCAAATTCGCTCGCTATAGGCTCAAGATCGAATTTGAACTCAAACGATCCGTTGAAATACTTTTCCCAGAGTTTTAGCCTTTGATCGGCGGATGGTTTAGGGAAAAATACGATGGACTGAAACCTCCTCAGGAAAGCCGAATCAATATTATCTTTAAAATTAGAGGCTAGAATTACAGTACCATCAAAGTCCTCTATGCGCTGCAATAAATAACTCACCTGTTGGTTGGCGAATTGGTCATTGCTGCTCTGCGCCTGAGTTCTCTTTCCGAATAGTGCGTCTGCCTCATCAAAAAACAATATCCAATTTTTGTTCTCAGCCATGTTGAAGAGCGCTGCCAGGTTCTTTTCGGTTTCACCGATGTATTTTGATATCACCGTTGAAAGATCGACCTGGTAAACATCAAGTTTAGCCTCTTTACCCAGAATGGCAGCTGTCATCGTCTTCCCCGTTCCGGGCGGGCCGTAAAAAAGTACACGATAACCGCGTTTCAGATATCGTCGTATACCATGATCCGTCATGATCTCACCGCCATGTTTTATCCATCCTTGTAAATCTTCAAGCCCGGACCATGTGTGATCATCATACACAGTGTCCTTAATGGTAAGCTGGGTGGTAAGACGTTTAGCAGGAAAAGAGGAAGTGTAGTGTGGGTAATAAGGCCGACCTTGAGTAAGCAATGTGAGGTATTCCTAGCTTATAGTGAGCGCCCCACTAAATAAGGGTTCGCCATCCTTTACATCCGCCAGGTGTAAAATGTTCTGCACATGAAACGGATGATATTCAGAAAAGTACTCCAGCATATGAAAACGTTTCTCTAAGTCGCGACCGCACAATAAGAAAGAAGCCGTTTCACCCGTTGGAATGAAGCCATTGTGGGCAGTTCCCGTTACTCCCCCAAATTCAGTATAGCCGCGGTTATAGTTTTCATTTTTACTAAAGAAAATGTCAAAACAGGTGGGGGAAACATGAACGGCAAGAGACATTAGAAGAATGACCCTTTCTGAATTGCTAAAATTGTACTTTTCAATAAGATAAGAATAGAAGGAGTCATCGTCAGATAAATCTTCGGGGGGTAGTAGTAAAAAGACATCCTGAGTTTCATCGTCTTTAAAATGCTGCTCAATGCGCAGCTCAATTAGTTTTGTTAGCCAGATTATATCTTGCTTGATCACTTGTAAGCTGTGCTTTAGCTGGTTCACATTGCTTACGATTGATTTGGCATCTGACGAACCCATAAAACTATTTATTGTGAATATAATACTATTATGGGTTTTGCATCTATATCTGAGCGTATTTATCCAATATCTGATCCTGAATTACTACATTAAATTCCTATACTCGTCCGATTGCCAGATAGTAGTAAGGCTCTTTTTCATCCATGAAAGTTTTATGGTGCTGAATGACCAGGGAATCAAATCTACGAGCACGTCCATGGCTTTGCGATCTACCTCAAGTTCCCAGCTCATTTCCGCATCTTCCAAATACCCTTCTCGCATAAGAAATCCTTCTCGTAGTGCATCTAAGGATTCTGTCTTTATTTTATCCCAGTTTTGTAAGACGCCGGATAAGAGACTTTCGGAAACGTCCAACTCAAGACTAGTCAGCTCAATCTTACGCTCAATGGGTATATCAATATCAACTCCACAAAGGACTTTATTAAGTAGCAAATCGTGTTCATAAGCTTCCGTACTGCCGGACGCTAAAAACTGAACGAGCTGGACCGCCCGCCAGGAAAGTTCATCTGTTTTAAACATACCCTCTTGCGTCATTTCAAGTTTTTCAAAGTATCGATAGAGGAATGGCGCTACCAAAACTATCCCTGCATTTTGTACACGTAATTTTCCGGAAATGCTGACTGGCATTTCGTTCTTGGCATTGGGTTTCTCCGTCAGTAATTTTTGTAATATAGTTTGCCTCCCTTTTTCCTTAATGGATGCTTCCACAGTTTCCAATGTCTTAACAAAATAGGTTGATGCTTCACTACGGGTTTTGTAGGTAGCAATCTTCTCACCTAACATAAATTGGTTAGTGACCTGTGAGGAGAGGGAGCTTAAAGCATGTTCTATGAATTGAATTAAAGAAATCAATGTGTTATTTCTACCTAAGAGCAAAGAAAGTAGCGTCATAGATGGAATAAATCTTGCCAAGGAGGCATCCTCGTATTCCATTGATAGGCTTACGAATTCTTTCATTTCCTTCATCCATGATTCAAATTCTGCGAATCGTCCGGCGCTAAGAATCTTCACTATACGTCGGAGTACCTCATCTTCAGCCCTTTTCACAAAGTGTTCGAGCAACATCCGATTTGATAGCAACCTACGTATGCGTTCCTCAACTTGGCGAGTATCTTTCTCCGATAAATTATCAAAGGCCTGTAAGAAATCTTCTTTAGAAAAAATGGTGTTGTACATACCCAGAGGCATGGTACCAAAACGTACATAGGAACCCAGGGCCTCGATGAAATTATCTAATTGTGCTTTTTGCCCTACTTCCTGGCTTGCTGTAATTGCATTTTCTTTGATTTTATGAAGTTCCTTAACATCAACCAGTGATCTTAATATTTCCAGAATCACTTCAAACTGACTGACACCCTCTTGGGTTTCACTTGCAAGATCAAGCAGTTTTTTGGTTAATTCTTTACCGTTTAATTGGTTGTTTACGGAGATAAATTGGATAAATCTTTGCGTAAAGCTCTGTGCTGTAAATTCTCCCTCGCTTTTTATCAGGTAGCTGTAAACCCAGATATATAAGCCATCGGTTATGAGAGGTACCGATATTTTAGACGAGAGCAGACGTGTCAGTTTTAGAATAGAATTCACATAACCAGAGACATGATAAAATCTTAAACTGATGATCCGAAAAAAATCGGAAAGGGGAATATCCTTAATAAGCCCGGTTATAATCCGAGATTCATATCCTGACGCTTTCATCTTCTTTACAAAATGAGCAAGGTCGTGCTTGACGACCAAATTCTTTAGCGCCGGAACATCAGCCGCTTCAGAGTGTTCTTGCGATGTAGTTAACCACAGAGGTAATTCCAAGTAGGCCCAATAGTGCAGTAATACGTCGATCCTTGCTTCGGTAGACTCAAGGTTGGAGTGGGGGACAAGGATAGTAGCAGTATCGTCCGTAAATTTATGATCTTTTGATTGGGTGCTTTGGAGTTCATTAGTTTTATGGACCTCATCTGAATTGATGATTTCTTCCAGTATTTCAAAAACAACCCCAAACTCCTTTCTCTTCACCATTATCTTTTTGGCATGCCTTCTTATTTCTTTTGTCAATTCTATTGTGTTAGATCCGCTGCTTCGAGCTATGAATGGAATAAATCTTTGCGTGAAGCTCTTTATTATAAATTCTCCCTGGTTTTCTAATAGATGAATATAAACCCATACATATATACCTTGTGTTATGAGAGGTTTGGACATTCTGGATGAGAGCTGATCTATCAATTCTAAGGTGGCATTTACATAGCTGTGGACTGGTGAAAACCTTAATTTGATGATATGAATGAAGTCAGAAAGCGGAATGCCTTGAATAAACCCGGTTGCAATGCGAGATTCATATTCGGATGCTTTCATCTTCTCTATAAAATGAGCAAGATGGTGCTCAATGACCCAATTCCTTAGCGTCGGAATGTCCGGTAAATAGGAGTTATCTTGTGATTTATGTAAGTACCACCAAGGTAGTTCCGAATAGGTCCAGAAATACAGTAGTACATCTGCCCTTGCCTCCATTGACTCAAGGTTGGAATGGGGGACAGGCGTCTCAGTAGTCGCATCTACCCAAGGTTCCTGATCCTCAGTTTTTGGGATTTGAGTTTCATCGGTTTGATTAACCTCATTGGAATTGATTATTTGTTCCAATAGTTCGAAGACAATCCAAAACCGTTTATCATTCACCATCATTTGTTCAGTCTGGTCTTTAAGGCTTTTCGCCAATTCTTTTTTGTCTGACCCACTGTGTTGAGCCAGGAAGCGAACAAGGCTTCGGGTAAAAACGCGGGACGAAAATTCTGTTTTACTTTTTAATAAATAGTAATAGGCCCACCCGTAAGTATCCTGAATAATGGTTTCGCTGAAAGATTTCAACTCATTGATCATCACAAAAACGGAGACAATAAAACCTGACGCTGATGGAAATCTTAGGGTGATAATACGAAGGAAATCGGACTGAGAAACTCCTCTGATCATCTTTAAGGCTATTTCAGACTCGTTGTTGGTAAGTTGTACTTGCGTAACGAACATGTCCAAGTGGCGCTGCAACACCAAACGCTTTAGGGTAGCTTCCTCGGGGTATACATTTATTTTATTCCCGTCCTCTGATTCGGTTGAATACCACCAAGGCCAATCTGAGAAAGTCCAGAAATAAAGAAGGGCTCCTACGCGTTGTACTTCAACTTGTTTGCCCTGGGAGTAGGATGGTACGCTATCTTCCTTTAACGATTTTATTAAGTGTTCGTGTTTGGATGTTGCAATCAACTGCTCCAATCTCTCCTTTGTATCCGGCTCTTGCCAGGCAAAAGATAAAACCTTCACGGCTTCCGCCGATGATAAATCGATGAGCTTTTCAAGAGTTTTGCCGAGCTCGGCCTCCGTCTTTAGCTCTGACCAATCAGGAAGCATTCCTGATTTTAAGTAGTACTGGATTAAATCTTGAAGATCATATTTGCCATCCTCCCTGTCCAAGATGCCGAAATGGAGATAACCCTGAGCCGTTTCATTTTTGTCACTATCCGGAAGGTTGGCGTAAATTCTCCAATCAGGTCTTATGTTCAATAGTGAATGGTATAAGAGTGGGTAGGTTTCTTGAAAACCTTTTGGGAGGTCTTCCCATTTAGATGATTTGAACAGATCGTTCAATTCGTGGTGTTGGTCTAAAGCTGAGCGGATTAAAGCGCCGGCCAATTGTATCTTACCTAAATTGTACCCGGATTCAGAAAGATTTTTAAATAGAGTTTGATAGGTGTGGGCGAATGAAAAGATGGAAATTTCTACATCGTGTCGTATGGTATATTGCTGAATTTCCTGCGCCAGTTTAGCAATATGATTATATTGAAACGGCGCCAGTAAAGTAAGTAATTGTTGCAGCTGGATGACACTCATTGAGTCGGTCAGCTCTATCCAAAAATTCTCCTCCGGGGTATTCTCTTTAAAAATCTGAAATACCTCAGTTCGTGATGTGAGTACATTGTCCCAAAAAATCTGCATGTCTTCATTATTCAAACCTGGAACCTGAGATAAAGTACTTTTTATGCCCATATGCAGCATGTGTGTAAGTATTTCTAACCAATTTGGAGATGAGTGGGTGTGGACTGAAAGAAGTGAAAACAAATTACTCCCAAGGCCGGCCGGTCCTCCATCATCCTTTTCTATGAGTTGATAGATTTGAAGGAGCATCCATTCAATAAACTGTTCCTTATTCCACGATTTTTTTCTATGAAGACTCAAAAACTGGAAATAGTGAAAGTAAAGATGTGCTCGTACTTTTTGGGACTGGTTCCCGTTCAATTCTTTACGATTAAAAATCGCCTCAAGCCGGACCCATTCCTCATAACTTTCATGAGTCCCCCAGACCATTTTAGTAAGTAGCTCTCGCAGATCACTGCTGATTCGTAAGGCCAGATTGTACCTTAAATCTTTAGTTTCCCAATGGTCACGAATATATTGAGCCAATTCATTAGGTTCTGTCGAATACAGCTTGCGGAGCGCTTCGGAAAGCTGATGGACAGATGTCTCCGGTAGCAGTATGGTGTGTAATTCGATTGATCCCGCTTGCTTGCCTGTTTGCTTTTCAAAATGCAGGCCCTCTATACTTTGAATCTGTTGCAGTACCAGTCTATACGTTGTCGCTTCAATCTCACTTTTAATTGTATCCAATGCCTTGCTAAGTTTACCTGGGCTGAAATCAATTGTATGCCACCGGGATTCCAGGTGTAGGTGCTCATGTATAATGCGAGTTCTTTCCTTTTCAGAAGAGCTGGTGAGAAAATGGAGTAAAGTGATTTTACCGGACACGGTTTGAATAGAATAAGGTGGCTCAATTGCTTTTAATACTGTTTCCCACGAGCGCCATACTTCCAACGTTTCCTTGAAATCGGTAATGTATTCAGCGATTTTTTTTATGGTGTCCAGCGACAACGTTTCTGCAATTCTGATCGTGAACTCTTCAACCTTTATTTGCTTCTTAAAATGGTCTATCCAGTTATTGTCCGGTCCATGCAGTACGCTGTTTACCAGGATTTCTAAATCCCTTGTTTTCAGTACCAGGGCATATGGAGGAAATTCTCCAAAACGGTAATAAAACTCTAAGAGCCTGGCCGCGTTAATCAGGTGCTCCTCTTCGGCAAATTCTAATTGGTTTATGGGCAGCGCACCTTTGATCTTTGAAAGTAGTTGAGGACTTATTTGTCTCAATCTCTGGCGTGCTTTGGGGCTTGGCCAGACTGACTCTATCATAGAAGTCAATCGTTCACGATCCAATTGGTATAAGCTCAGTATCAATTGGTCGGGGTTGAAAGAGCTTTCACGCTGCAGTGATTCGCTGAATCCGAACTTCAAATAGCGCTTTAGGGAGAGAAAGTAATCAATATTTTCAGCGGCCGACTTTTCCTGAAGGTATGTCTTAACCTCTTCCTTTTCCAGAAACTTTTTAAGTTCGACGCTTAGTAAGCTTCGCAGCCGGCCATTGAATGTTTCAGGAAATTCTTGAATAGAAACCGTGCCAAGGTCCAACTGCAACTGGCCAATTACGATCAGCGGTTTGCCAGGCGCGTATTCATCGCAAATGGCTTCAATAATTGATCGTGTTTCTTCTTTTGTTTCGTTGAGCGTTCTGGCAACCTCCTTACCGGCAGATTCCGGAGCGGTAAATTGAATGGTTACCTTGTCAATAATATGCTCAAGTGACATTCAGACAGGCGTCCCCGGAGTTATATGAAATTGAAGAAAATCAAACCTGCAGAGCTCTGGCTCCCATGGTATCTGCCTCTTTTTCCAAGGCGCTGTCATCATTGATCGCTACATCATGAAGTTGCATGGTAGGCTCAACACGTCCTTGTTTTTGCTGCACCACATGCCAGGCTTCATGGGGCAAATGCTGTTCCTGGCCCGGGGCAATATGAATGTCAGTTCCCTGTGCATAGGCATGTGCATTAAGCTGTGCAGGTTTGTCCGATTGATAGTGAACTTTCACATCATCCATCGATTGTCCTGAAAGACTTTCAATGCCGGTTTTTAAGTTATCTGGTAGGCCGGTATTATTTGGACGAGCTTCATCAGCATTAGCAAGTTGTGCTGTATTATTAAATTTGGGCTGAGCGGGTAACTCCTCCTCCTTCAGGGTGCCTTCACGCTGTACGGTATCCTTGAATCTCCCTTGCACAGGTAATTCTTCTTCCTCTAAAGGGCCTTGTCGCTGCACGGTATTTTTAAATTTGGGTTGAGCTAATTCCTCCTCCTCTAATGCCTCTCGTTGTATTGTCTTACCAAAAACGTGTTTTATTATCTTGCGCTGTGCAACTACCGTGGGACTGGAGTTAAGTAACTCTTTCATTTTCCTTTGTGCAATAGCTTCAGGACGGTTATCAACAAACTGGCGGATGCCACCTGTCTTATGTGCCTTACCAATTGAAGCTTCAGGCTGTTTGTCAAATTGCAGTGCCATTAGGGTAAGATTATAGGATTAGTGGTCTTACAAGATACATAGTGAAAACCTATTTCCAAAGATTTTTTAATTTGAACTTAGAAAATAAATATTTACTGCATGCTTGAACTTGCTTGAGACGATAGCATGGCTCGATTCATTTATTAATTTTACTCTTAACAATGAAACACAAAGTACACTCGATACGAACATTCATCGGGGCTCAGAATTTCGGTCAAAGCAGATCGTTTTATCAGGAATTAGGGTTCGAAGAGTTCGTTATTTCAAGAAGTCTGTCCTTTTTCAGACTTGGAAACTTAGGCTTCTACCTCCAGGATTATTATGTAAAAGATTGGGTGGATAATTCTATGCTATTTCTGGAAGTATATGATGCTGACCGAGATTGGGAAGAGCTAAGTGCACTACAACTTGATGAGAAGTATAAAGGGGTCAGGCTCTTACCTGTTCAAGCTAAAGATTGGGGTAAAGAATGTTTTTTGCACGACCCATCAGGTGTACTCTGGCATATTGGTCATTTTAACAATTACGATTACTCAAACGTGTAGTCCGCACTCAATTTTGTTGGTTCCGGCCCATCTACCTTCTCTCTCAACTCCTTTTCGCGTACAATGCGTACATCCAATCGATGAATAGCCTTGCCCGACCAAGGCGTGCTTTGGTAAGTCGTGCAGATAGATATAGAGTTCTACCTCGTCTTTAGTCATATCAAGAATGGGATGGAACTTGATGATGTCAGCTTTCTTTTCAAAGATGTTCAGGGATTGACGATTGGCATTCTGGTGTTTGAGAAGACCAGATATCCAAATGTTGTGGTTCTTTTTAAGCTCATTCACAGGTTGAACTTTATTAATAAAGCAGCACAGATCCTGGTTGTGTAAGTAGGTGCTGTTGGTTTGGGTGAACTTATGTTTATTCGGCTTAGCAGCGGTTTCTATAATATTTAATTCCAGTTGTTTCTTGAGTTGTTCCTTGTACTTGATAGTTTCTCTAAAATGATAACCTGTATCCACGAAATAGATCGGGTGTCCGGGACTCACTTTATTCACCATATGCAAAAGTACCGAGGAGGAACTCCCGAAAGAAGAGGTAAATAAGATCTCATGAGCAGGAAAGCTATCAAACAGTAATCGCAATCTATCCAGAGGGTTTAATGCCAAATAGCGTTTATTGAGGGCTGTAGTAAAAGGCATACTTTAAGTTTTATCTACCAGTGTTTTTGTAATTCGGTTGAGCTCGCTCACCTTATGACTGAAATCGCCTTTCAGTTGATCTCTGACTTTTTTCAAATTTCCCAACAGCTCATTTGTGTCTTCAGGGAGAATATTTTCAAGTACTTCTCTGAATCGCTTGGCAAATGTGGGAGACTGACCATTGGTAGATATCCCAATTTTCAGATTACCTTTCTTGACTGTACTTCCAAGATAAAAATCGCAGAGGTCAGGTGTATCGGCTACATTTGTTATAATACCTTTCTTTTTAGCTTGCTTCCTTATGGCGTGATTGGTTGCTCGATCCGCAGTCGCTAAAATCGCCAGATCAATATTCTGCAGGTCGGTAGGGTCAAAGCGTTTTTGGATTAAACTAACCCCGGCATGTTCATCTGCAAGTTCCCAAATTTCATCGCGGATTTCAGGTGCGAGCAATCTCACATTGGCCTCAGCATCATTTTTTAGAAGGGCCTCAAGTTTTTCCAAGCCTACAAATCCGCCACCCACGATAAGGGTTTTTATCATATCCAGCTTTAAAAATATAGGGAAAAGCGTATTCTCAAGACTGTTCATTCTGCACGGTTTTAACGAGTTCATAAAAATGTTCATGGGTTCCTACTGCTTCTCCAATGACAATGAGCGCCGGTGATGCTGGATTATGGGTATTTTTTAGTTCTACGAGGTTGTTTACCCGACCAAATAAAATTTGACCATCGGGTAATGAACCTTTCGATATAATGGCTGCAGGAGTATCTAATTTTCCGGCGCCTACGTATGCTCTTGTAATGGCCTCTATTTTGCCCAGCCCCATCAAGAATACCCCTGTTGCGGTCGATTGCGCAACTAACTTTACATCGTTGGATAGCTGACCAGACGAGGTAGTTGCTGTCACTACCCAAAAGCTTTCGTTAACTCCTCTTCTCGTTAAAGGAACGCCATAATAACCAGGTAAAGTAATACTTGAAATTCCCGGGATGGTTTCTACGGGAATATTGAAGGTTTCTGCATACTCTGCTTCCTCCTTGCCACGCGCGAATACAAACGGGTCTCCACCTTTCAACCTGACAACATGACCTTCGCTTAAAGCAAAGTCAACAATTAGTTGGTTTATTTCTTCTTGTTTGAAGCTGTGCTGCCCTGCACGCTTGCCTACATATATTTTTCGTGCACGTTTAGGCGCGTAGTGCAAAAGTTCAGGATGTACCAACGCATCATATAATACGACATCTGCCGAAGTCAGAGCTTTAATTCCTTTTACGCTTATGAGGTCGGGATCTCCTGGTCCCGCGCCTACAAGGGTTACTTTTGAGTTCATGATTATGCTTTATAATAATTATTGACAACTAATTTTTCTTCACCATTCAGCTGGAGTAGACGGTACTTTTTTACCGATTTGAGAAAGTGCGAAGCCTTTCCATAAAATTCATCGGCGAACGAGGTTGTGGGTTCATTTTTATTGATTGACAGAACCGTTTCTGCGAACGATCCTTCGTACAAAATTTTACCCGGCTCAACAAATAACTTTTCAAAATCGTCGATGATTCCTATCTGAGTATTACAATGATGATCTTCACCAAGTAGCAATGCCTTGGCGCCGACAACGAATGCATTATAGGAGTCATAAATGCCGGCCGCAATATTGTTCTCTGCCAGTGCGGTTTCAGCTTGTTCCAGTTTTGTTTGGGCATCATTGATAATGCTGCCTACTACATCCAAAGAAACTCCGGCACATTCTCCCACGCCAATCTCGGGTACGAACTGTTCGGAGTGACCCCAGTCTACATAGTCCGTCTTAGAGAGCGTGTCAAGGTTGGCGAATTCTTTTAACAGGTTGTAGGAGTACATTTTTCCCTGCCGCTGGTAATAATCATTAAAGTACTCGCCTGCGGTACTGTTGGATTCATAATCAGTAAGAAGGGCTTTCACCGCAGTGGGAATGCGCTTACTAGGAAGTTTAATTACTTTATCCGCAATAAATCCCTTACCATTCTCATCAACGCCTCCACCTATCACTACTTGTAATGCCGGGATGACTAATCCATTTTTTTTGATAGAACTACCATGAAAGCCGATGTTGGCCACCATATGCTGACCGCACGAATTCATACAGCCGCTTATTTTGATGGCAATATCATTTTCGGTTACCAGACTTTTAAACTCACTGCGGATCATATTTTCCAGTTCCAGGCTGATATCCGTACTGTTGGTTACACCAAGATTACAGGTGTCTGTACCCGGACATGCCGTGATATCTGCGATGGTTTCCGCACCGGATTGTCCTAGATTTAGCTGCTTGATCTCTTTGTAAAGAGTTGACAAGTATTCTGGTCTGACGTACTTCAGTAACAAGCCCTGCTGAATAGTGATTCGAATGTCGTCAGCTGCATATTTCTTTGCGATTGCGGCTAGATTACGAGCAGTTTGAGCATTGATATTACCCAGATTCACTTTGAGCTTCACACCATAGAAGCCTGCTTGCTTTTGCTCAAATACATTGGTTTGATACCAGTATTTGTATTCGTCATGGTCGCCAATTGAATCATCTAGTACGGTAATTTGATCAGGAATATCTGGTATTGATTCCGTACTGATGATCGGATAACTTTTATACGACAATGCTGTTCGCTCAATCTCTACAAGCTCCAGAAACCTTGCAAGACCAAGCCCTTTCTTTTCTTCGATAAGAAATTTAAGTCGGGCTTTAAAGCGCTTTTCGCGTTCACCATATCTATCAAAAACGCGTAGTGCGGCCTCAATAAAGGGTATAACCTGGTCTTCTTGCAAAAATTCAAACGCCTCTTGAGCCAGCATGGCTTGAGC